>SKWJ01000069.1 GCA_007128995.1 Paracoccaceae bacterium | reverse complement strand
GGTGAAATGTGCATATTCAGCGGTGGGCGCACCGACCGCTGCGCAAATCTCTTTCGTGAACGCCTTGGACGCTTCCAGTCGCGCAGCCGCTGCAGACGGGCCAAAACAGCTTATGCCAACGGCGCGCAGACGGTCGGCCACCCCGGCAGCAAGCGGCGCCTCGGGTCCGATCACAACGAAATCGATGGCGTTCTCATCGCAAAAGCGCACAACCTCAGTCGCGCTGCAAATATCCAGATCCGCGCATTCAGCGATGGCCGCCATTCCGGCATTACCGGGCGCGCAGATCAGCCTGTCGCATTTGGGGTTTTGCATTATGGCCCAGGCCAGCGCATGTTCGCGCCCGCCACTGCCCAGAACCAGAATATTCATTGCTGTCCCTCTCTTGGCACTCCCGCTGCCGCGTTCTAGGATGGCTGCGCGCCCAAGACAAGCAAAGGTCGGCCAGATGGACCTGATTGACGAGCCAGCAAGCAACACACCTGAATTCTCGGTCTCCGAGATATCAGGCGCGGTCAAGCGCACGCTGGAAGGAGAGTTCGGGCGCGTGCGCGTGCGTGGCGAAGTTGGGCGCGTTGTGGTGGCGCGCACAGGACATATGTATTTCGATCTCAAGGATGCGCGCGCGGTCATCGCCTCGGTCAGCTGGAAGGGTCAGGTCGCACGGATGGGCGTGAAGCCCGAAGAAGGTATGGAAGTGATCGCGACAGGGCGGCTTACGACCTTTGCCCCGCAATCCAAATACCAATTGCAGGTTGAAAGCGTGGAACCGGCGGGCGCTGGCGCGCTGATGGCGATGCTGGAAAAGCGCAAGGCGCTTTTGGCAGCGGACGGGCTGTTTGCGCCCGAGCGCAAAAAGCCGCTTCCTGCCCTGCCACGGGTTATCGGCGTCATCACATCGCCGCAAGGGGCGGTGATCCGGGATATCCTCCATCGCCTGCATGACAGGTTTGGCGTGCATGTCATCCTTTGGCCAGTTGCTGTTCAGGGACAGACCTGCGCACTCGAAGTGGCCCGCGCCATTGCTGGCTTCAACGCCTTGCAGGCAAGCGACGCATTGCCGCGGCCAGATCTTCTGATCGTAGCGCGCGGCGGTGGATCGATCGAGGATCTCTGGGGGTTCAATGAGGAAGTGGTTGTCCGCGCCGCAGCGCAAAGCCTGATCCCGCTGATTTCGGCCGTGGGCCATGAAACCGATACGACACTTATCGACTTCGCGGCAGATCGGCGCGCGCCAACCCCCAGTGCGGCGGCAGAAATCGCCGTTCCGGTGCAGGCTGACCTGATCGCCACGCTCGCTGGTCTGGATGCGCGCCTTGTCCGGGCGGCAGGCCATATGGTTGCCCAGCGCCGTCAGCGGCTTTCAGATCTGGCCCGCGCATTGCCACGGGCAGAAACGCTGCTTGCACCCGCGCTACAACGCTTTGACCAGTGGGCCGAGCGGTTCCCGGGGTCGCTGCGCGCCCTGATCACGGCAAAGGGGCAGGAATTGCGCAGTGCTTCTTCCGGGCTGCGCGCCAACACGATCCGGTTTCAGATCGACAAGGGGCGTGCACGGCTGGACGAACGCAGCGCACGGGCAGAGCGCGCAATTTCAGCTCGGCTCGAGCATCTTGAGACACGGCTTGCCGCGCTTGAACGGTTACGCCAGTCGCTTGGATATCCCGCAACCTTGAAGCGCGGCTATGCTGTCGTGCGCGATGATGCAGGGCAGGTACTGACCGAAGCCAGCAGCGCGGCAAGGGCGCGGTTGCTGGAGATTGAGTTCAGCGACACGCGAGTCTCCGCCGTCCCGCACAAACCATCAAAACCCGCCAAGACCGACAGTTCCCCGCCGCAACAGGGCAAGCTTCTATGACAACACGCGTGTGCCCGAGCCTGAACACCACCTGCCCCGGACACGGCCTTCGACACCCCGTCAGACCATGGGATCGTCGAAGGCAATCACCGGCGCAGCCGTCACAAGGTCTGCCCCTCTGACAGAAGTTTCGCCACTCCTTGCGCCGTCGCCGAAATACCCGCAGCATCAAGACCCGCCATATTCACGCGTCCATCCCCGAGCATGTAGATACCGGCGTCCATGCGCAGCTTTTCGACTGCATCTGCACTGAGCGGCAGAAGCGAGAACATACCCTGTTGCCCAGCCACGAAGCCGAATCTGTCTGACCGGGTTTCGACCCGCAGCGCATCGGCCAGTGCACGACGGTTTTCGGCAACCCGCTGACGCATCTCTTCCAGCTCACCTTCCCAAAGATCGCGCAAAGCGGCATCGCCCAGAATGGTGCTGACGACACGTCCGCCATGATCCGGCGGAAATGCAAAACTCTGGCGGTTCAACCCGACCAGGGTTCCCGCAAGCGTGGCGCGACGATCTTCCGGCACGATCGCCATGGCAAGGCCGACGCGTTCCCGGTACAGGCCGAAATTCTTGGAACAACTTGCAGCCACCAACACTTCGGGCAACCGCGAGGCAAGAAGACGCAGACCTGCGGCATCGGCCTCTAACCCGGCACCAAAACCCTGATAGGCCATATCAACGAATGGCACGGCCCCCAGCCGGTCCAGAATAGCAGCGATCTCGGCCCAGTCCTGAAGCGTCGGATCAACACCGGTCGGATTGTGGCAGCAGCCATGCACCAACACGACATCACCCTGCCTGACCTGCTCCAGATCGGCAAAGAACCCCCCGCGGTCCAGCGCGCCGCTGGCCGCATCAAGATATCTGTAGCGCCGCGCCTCAAGCCCGGCAGCGGCGATCAGCGGCATGTGATTTGGCCATGTCTGCGCGCTGACCCAGACCACCGCCTCAGGGCGGGCACGGCGGATCAGTTCGCAGATCTGGCGCACAGCGGCTGTCCCGCCAGGTGTTCCGACAGATGCGACACGATCATGGGCCACCGCCTCGCCCAGCAGCAGGCCTGTCATGGCATCCAGAAAGGCCCGATCACCTGCCAGCGAGAGGTAGCTTTTGCTGTCCTGCGTCTCGAGGATCTTCCTTTCAGCCGCCTTGACAGCGCGCATCACGGGCGTCCGGCCCTTGGCATCGCGGTACACGCCCACTCCAAGATCAACCTTGTCTGACCGGGGATCCTCGGCATAGGCCTGCATCAGGGCGATAATCCCGTCCAGTTTGGGGGAAGCGAGCGTTTCGAACATTTCGGTTGCTTTCAGTTGGGGGCTTGGGTCCAGTCGCGGGTCAGGGTGCGGGTGCGCTCTTCCTGCCGGACAGGCGTGAAGCCATGTTTCTGATACTGAATCAACGCGCGCGGATGGTCGAGCGTGCAGGTATTTACTATCATTTTCTGTGTCCCGTCGCGTGCCCAACCGGTCAGCACCGCAGTTCGCAGCATCCACCCGCCCAGCCCGCGGCCGACAGCCGAGGGAACAAGGCCGAAATAACACAGATCACAGACACCCCCTTCGCGCCAGTCCAGAAGGAAAAACCCTTTTGGCCAGCCCTGATCGATCAGCGAATACAGCGCCACATCCTTCCGATGTAGCCAAGCTTCGATCTCGTCGTCTTCACTGACATGCAGATCGGTCCATGCGTAATCCCGTCCGACGGCATCATACAGCGCACGGAAATACCAGACCGGTGGCGTGTCAGCACGCAGCAATGCACCGCTCATGCCGTTGGGCGTGTGCGGCCAATCGTAACTGGGCCGCTGAGTCATTTCCAGAAACGTGACCGTATAGGCAACATCTTCGCCAGCGCGCCGCGTGGTCATCCGGTTTCAACCTTGAGATCCGGGAACTGGCCCCATTCAGACCACGACCCATCGTAAAGGGCATGCGATCTGTGACCCAGAATTTCCAGTCCCAGGCTGAGAACAGCAGCAGTAACGCCCGAACCACATGTGGTGATCACGCGTTTGTCGAGATCAACGCCCACATCCTCGAAGGCCGCGCGCAGTTCTGCGCCCTGTTTCAGCGTCTTGTCCGGGTTCAGAAGGTTTGTGAATGGCAGGTTCAAGGCGCCGGGCATATGGCCTGCGCGCAATCCTTCACGTGGTTCAGGGGTATCACCCCGAAACCGGTCCGCAGAGCGGGCATCGACGATTTGCCAGTCGCGCAGCTTCACGGCAGCCGCAACCTCGCTGACATCCTTCACCATATGCGCCTGCCGCTGCACTGTGATGTGGCGTTCGCGCAGCATTGGGGCCAGATCCTCAACCGCGCGCCCTTCGGCCTGCCATTTGGGAAAGCCACCATCCAGAACGGCAACATCGGTCTTTCCCATCAAGCGAAACAGCCACCAGACACGCGCTGCAGAGAACAGCCCCATCCCGTCATAGACAACCACCTGATGCCCATCGCCCACGCCCATCGCGCGCATCCGGGACATGAACTTCTCGACCGGCGGTGCCATATGCGGCAAAGCCGACCGGTGATCCGAGATTTCGTCAATGTCGAAAAACCGCGCAGCCGGAATATGGCCAGCCTCATACTCGGCCCGCGCGTCGCGCCCCATCTGAGGCATATACCAGCTTGCATCGAGGATGCGCAGATCGGGATCATCAAGATGTTCGGCCAGCCAGTCTGTCGACACCAGCGTTTTCGGATCATCCATGTGCACCCCCGTTCCCAAACCTGCCTGTCATTCATCTGGACCATCCCTACCCCTGCAGGAAGAAGCTGGCAAGATGGATGCAGGCTCTTTCCCCTTTCGCAGGTTTGGACTATCCCTCCTTGGCATGAAAGATGCCCTGACACAGACGTATGACCGGCTTGTTGAACACGGCACGTTGCGCCCGGACGCAGCGCAGCGCGGTGCATTGCCGCTCTTCGCGCCGATCCTCACATTTCTTCAACAACCGATGCCCCGAAAAGGTGGTCTTCGCGGATTCTTCAGGCGTGATGCGGAACTTCAGACGCCGGGACTTTACCTATGGGGGGGTGTCGGCCGGGGCAAATCCATGCTCATGGATATGTTTGTCGCCGAGCTTGGATCTGTGCCCAATCGGCGCGTGCATTTTCATGCCTTCATGCAAGAAATCCATTCAGGCATGCATGAAGCCCGCAAGCAAGAGGTCAACGATGCCCTTGCCCCCGTTGCGGACAAGGTCGCTGCCGAGGTGCGTCTGCTGGCCTTCGACGAAATGCAGATCACGGATATCACTGATGCAATGATCGTCGGGCGATTGTTCGAGCGTCTGATGAAAGCCGGCGTCGCGATCGTGACCACATCGAACCGCCACCCGGACGATCTGTACAAGGATGGTTTGAACAGGGCACTGTTTTTGCCCTTCATCGAGATGATCAAATCCCGGATGACCGTGCATCAACTGGTATCAGAGACAGACTACCGGCAGCAAAGATTGGCCGGTGCACAAGTCTGGTTCAATCCGGCAGGCAGTACCGCACGGGCTGAAATGGTGCGGATCTGGGATGAGTTGACAGGGCATGATCCGGGCAGCCCGCTCGTCCTGAAGGTGAAAGGACGCGAGGTCAGCGTGCCGCGCGCGCATAACGGGGTTGGCTGGGCGCGGTTCTGGGATCTGTGTGGCCAACCGTTGGGACCTGCCGACTATCTGGCTCTTGCCCATTCCCTACGGGTCCTGATGATCGAGGATATCCCCTATCTGACCGCTTCGAACTACAATGAGGCAAAACGGTTCGTGACCCTGATCGACGCGCTTTATGAAGCACGGGTGCGCCTGATCGTCTCGGCAGCGTCAGAGCCGGAACGCCTGTATATGGAAGGGGCCGGCACGTTCGAATTCGAGCGCACGGCATCACGTCTGCGGGAAATGCAGGGCGCGGACTGGGGACAGTAGCTCCGGGCCGCTTGGGTCAGGATCTCTGTGTTACCCCGCGCTGCTGCTATCGTCTTTCCACCCGGCAGACCGCATTGGCGACGGGGCTGCACCAAGACGCGCGGCAGCCCAGCGCGCTGCATCGGCCACAGTAGGGTCAGGGTCGTCACAGAGGTCCTGTGCCACAGAACGCAACCGGGTGCTTTGCGAATTTCCAATCGCATAAAGGACGTTGCGCACAAAGCGATCGCGCCCGATCCGCTTGATCGGCGACCCTGAAAACTGCGCGCGAAATGCGCTGTCATCGAGCTTGGCCAGATCTGCAAGATCGGGAGCGTGCATCCCATCGCGCGCAGCATATTTCAGCTCGGTCGCGTGCCGCGCAAACTTGTTCCAAGGGCAGATGGCGAGGCAATCATCGCATCCGTAAATCCGGTTGCCCAACTTGCTGCGCAGATCTGGCGGTACGGGGCCGTGATGTTCAATCGTAAGATATGAGATACATCGCCGCGCATCCAGTTGAAATGGCGCGGGAAAGGCATCGGTCGGGCAGATATCTAGGCAGGCGCGACATGACCCGCAATTCTCGCGCGCGGGCGGGTCTGGCGGCAGTGTGAGCGTGGTGAATATGGCACCCAGAAAGAACCAGTTGCCAAGATCGCGCGACAGCAGATTGGTGTGCTTTCCCTGCCAGCCAAGCCCCGCGGCGGCGGCAAGCGGTTTTTCCATGACCGGGGCGGTGTCCACGAAGACCTTGATTTCGCCGCCGGCTTGCGCGATCAGCCATCGGCCGAGTTGCTTCAGACGTTTCTTGACGACGTCGTGGTAATCGCGCCCCATCGCATAGGCTGAAATCGCACCGGCCTCGCGCTGCTTGAGCAGTTCCAGCGGGTCATGTTCGGGTGTGTAGCACTCGGCCAGAATAATGATGGAACGCGCCTCGCGCCACAGGGCGGCCGGATCACCGCGCCAGCCCATCCGCTCGGCCATCCAGCCCATCTGCCCGTGCCGCCCCTCTGCGACGAACTGGGCAAGGCGCGCGGGCGCGTCGGGGATGGCGTTGGGATGAGTGATCGCACAGGCATCAAACCCCAGTCGCCGTGCCTCTCTGGCCAGTTCCGCTTTCAGCGTGTTTGTCATACCCTTCAGATGGCCCTTGTGGCCTCAGAAATCCAGATCGGCATAATGCGGCGGTGGCGGGAACCCGGGCAATTGATCAGCCAGAACAGTCCGGAAGGCAGGGCGGGATTTTATCTTCGCATACCATTCATGCACAAGGCTGGAGCGCGCCCAGTCGACATCTTTGATATAATCAAGGCAGGACAGATGTGCTGCTGCGGTGAAATCTGCCAGCGTCATGTCATTGCCGGCAAGCCACCGGCGCTGGCCCAGTAGCCAGTCCATGTAATCAAGATGAAACTTTATTCTTGCCGACCCCATCTTGATGCGTTGTGAATCCGGATAACCCCGGTTCATGATCTTCTTGTTCACCCGCTCGTAGAGCAGGTTTGCCGTTACCTCGGTATGAAACTTGTCATCGAACCATGTGCAGATCCGGCGCATCTCGTACCTGTCATCTGCGGATTTCGGCACCAGCGGGGGTGTCGGGACAGTTTCATCCAGATATTCGCAGATGGCCTGACTTTCGGTCAGGATCCGGCCTTCATAGCGCAGCACAGGCACTTTTCCGGCAGGGTTGCGGCGCATGAAGTCCTGACTGGGTTCCCAGTAGCGTTCTTCAACCAGTTCCACCTCGATGCGCTTTTCAGCCAGCGTCAGCCGCACCTTGCGACAGAAGGGAGAAAGCGGGACATGATAGAGACGGGACATGATACAGGATCTGCTTTGCTGCGACAGGTTTCGCAACTCATGCCGTGGCAGCGTGCAAAGTTCAACCGTCGATGCAAGATGCGCGGCCATCGCGCGCGATTGTTGCCGCCCCGTCCATGATCGCGGCGGTACGATTGCGCAGAAATTGGGTCGGATTGGCCGCATCACGGGTCTTGGGGCTGGGCAGGATCGCGGCCAGTCGGGCGGCCTGGAGAGCCGAAAGCTCGGCGGCAGTGGTCCGGAAATACCGCTGCGCGGCAGCTTCAATCCCGAACACGCCTTCATCGAATTCCGCCACATTGAGATAGACTTCGAGAAT
>SKWJ01000201.1 GCA_007128995.1 Paracoccaceae bacterium | reverse complement strand
GATGGAGGGATCGAAGGTCACATCAATCCCGCGGTCGCGGAAAATCTGAACCGCAGTTTCCGATAGCTTGTCGGAGACGAGTACTTTGGGTGCCATATCGTTGGCTCCTTGCATGAAGAATTCAGAAACAAGCGCGCGGGATCAGCCCCGCATTCGCAGAAATATCAGGCGGAAAGGGCGCTGCGTTCCGCGTCATAGGCCCAAGCCAACCAGTCCATCAGCGCCTCGATATCCGAGGTCTCGACCGTTGCGCCGCACCAGATGCGCAACCCCGGCGGGGCATCACGATACGCGCCGATGTCATAGGCCACGGCTTCCGCTTCCAGTCGCTTCGCCACGGCTTTGGCGAAGGCGGCACCATCCTTGATCGCAGGATCGGTGAATTTCAGACAGACCGACGTTGTCGATGCTGTTGCAGGGTCTTCTGCGAGATTTGCAATCCAGTCATGCGCAGCACAGAAACGCGCAATCGCGTCTGCATTCGCCTCGCAGCGCGCGATCAGCGCGCGCAACCCGCCAAGCCCGCGGGCCCAGTCAAGCGCGACCAGATAATCTTCAACAGCCAGCATCGAGGGGGTGTTGATGGTTTCGCCTCGGAAAATACCATCGATCAGCTTGCCCCCTTTGGTCAGCCGGAAGATCTTGGGCATAGGCCAGGGCGGGGTGAAACTTTCCAGACGCGCAACCGCGCGTGGTGACAGGATCAGCATTCCGTGCGCGGCCTCTCCCCCCATGACTTTCTGCCAGGAGAAGGTTACCACATCCAACTTGTTCCAGGGCAAATCCATCGCGAATGCGGCAGATGTCGCATCACAGATGGTCAGTCCGGCGCGGTCATCGGGGATCATCTCGCCATCCGCCATCCGCACACCCGATGTGGTGCCGTTCCAGGTAAAGACCACATCGGTGTCGTAATCCAGACTGGCCATATCAACGATCTGTCCATAGTCTGCTGTCTTGACCACGGCATCCAGCTTCAGCTGCTTTACAGCGTCAGTCACCCAGCCAGCGCCGAAGCTTTCCCAAGCCACCATCGTGGTCTTCCGCGCGCCCAGAAGCGACCACATCGCCATTTCAACGGCGCCGGTATCTGACGCAGGGACAATCCCGATCAGATAGTCTTCCGGTACGCCCAGAATCTCTCGCGTGCCATCAATCGCGGCCTTGAGTTTCGCCTTGCCAACGGCGGCTCTGTGCGAGCGGCCGAGCGGCGCATCAAAAAGCTTGTCGAGGGTAAAATCGGGGATCTTGGCGCAGGGGCCAGAAGAAAAGCGCGGATTTGCCGGGCGCTTGGCCGGGTGCATTGGTCTGGTCATGGTATCCTTACAGATAATCGCCCTTCGTTGGGGAAGGGTGTCCCGCGACGGGACTTACGGGGCAATCGAGGCTGGCACAAGATGGAAAATTGCACTAGAGCGCCGCTTGCGCGCGCAAAAACGACGCAGTCTGTTCACGATCGGAAACCTGCTTCAAGGATCGCTTCATGTATATTGCGACAGTGCTCACAAACCCGACCACGCCGATACTCGAACCCGCTCTGGTCGAGAACCTGCGCAACGCCTGGGGGGGCGGAAACGCGATCTGGCTTAATCCCGGGATCGCCGCAGAGTTTTCGCTAGAGCATTGTCCCACGAATCTGTGGCAAGTCTGGGCAGATCTGCAGGAACAGCGAATAGACATTGCGGTCCAGCCGAAAGAAGGCCGGCGCAAGCGCATGCTTCTTGCCGATATGGACAGCACCATGATCCGGCAAGAGTGCATTGACGAGCTGGCAGACGAGGCCGGGGTCGGGGCTTATGTCGCAGATATCACGGCACGGGCGATGAACGGAGAGCTGGATTTCGAGGCCGCCTTGCGTGAACGTGTCGCGCTGTTGAAGGGGCTGGATGCAGGGGTGATCGCAAGGGTGCTAGCCGAGCGGATTACCTACACGCCCGGCGGGGATGTGCTGATCGCCACGATGAAAGCTCATGACGGATATGCTGCGCTTGTATCGGGCGGGTTTACAGCCTTTACCGCTGGGGTGGCCGAGGCGCTGCGCTTTGATGAGCATCGCGCAAACACGCTCGAGGTCGTGGGTGGAAAACTCTCCGGGCGCGTGCAAGAGCCAATTCTTGGGCGCGCGGCCAAAGTCACGGCGCTGCACGAAATTTCAGCGCGTCTGGGGCTCTCCCCCGCCGATGTGATTGCCGTTGGCGATGGCGCAAATGACCTTGGGATGCTGGGTGTTGCGGGGGCGGGGGTCGCATTGCACGCCAAACCGTCAGTTGCGGCACAATGCACGTTGCGGATCAATCATGGTGATCTGACGGCGCTGCTGTATCTGCAAGGCTATAGTGTTGAAGAATTCAGCACCGATGCGTGAACACGCGAAGTTTTTCGGCGTAATCCCCTCGTCGCGGCGCAATGACTGTGGCATATTTCGAGGCCAGCCCGGCCATGTTGTCGGGGGACCGTGAGCAAGGGAAAACGATATGCCGATCAAGAACCGATTTGCCGAAATGCTGCCAGAGATTGCCGCATGGCGGCAGGATTTTCACGCCCATCCCGAGTTGCTGTTCGACTGTCACCGCACTGCGGGCATAGTGGCCGATAAGTTGCGGGAGTTCGGCTGCGACGAGGTTGTCGAGGGTATCGGGCGGACCGGGGTGGTTGGTGTCATTCGCGGCAAGCTGACCGGGTCTGGCCGTGTCGTTGGATTGCGCGCCGATATGGACGCATTGCCCATTCATGAGGCGACAGGGGTTCCGCATGCCTCGAAAGAGGCCGGGAAGATGCATGCTTGTGGCCATGACGGGCATACCGCCATGCTGCTGGGCGCGGCCAAATATCTGGCGGAAACTCGTAATTTTGATGGCACTGTGGTTGTGATCTTCCAGCCTGCTGAAGAAGGCGGCGGCGGCGGGGATGAAATGTGTCGCGATGGCATGATGGCACGCTTCGGAATTCAGGAAGTCTATGGGATGCATAACTGGCCCGGTAATCCGGCCGGAGAATTTGCCATTCGTCCCGGTGCGTTTTTTGCCGCAACTGATCAGTTCGAGATCGCTGTCGAAGGCAAGGGGGGGCACGCGGCCAAGCCGCATCAGTGCATCGACACAACGGTTGTCGCAGCGCAGCTTGTGCTGGCGATGCAGACAATCGTCAGCCGCAACGCAGATCCGACGCAGGAACTTGTCGTTTCTGTCACCTCTTTCGTCACGGAATCGCAGGCCTTCAACGTGATTCCGCAACATGTCACGCTGCGGGGAACTGTGCGCACTCTTAGCCCCGAGATGCGTGCCCTCGCAGAAACCCGGATCAAGGCAGTGGCAGAGCATGTCGCTGCCGCTTTTGGTGCTCAGGTCCGTGTGGATTACCGGCGCGGCTATCCCGTGATGGTCAATACCGATACCGAAACCGAGCATGCGGCCGCTGCCGCACGCGCTGTCTCTGGCCAATGCGCCACCGCGCCGCTGGTCATGGGCGGCGAGGATTTCGCCTATATGCTTCAGGAACGCGCTGGCGCCTACATTCTGGTTGGTAACGGCGATACAGCCGATGTGCACCATCCTGCCTATGATTTCAATGATGCGGTCATCCCGGCCGGGTGCAGTTTCTGGGTCGAACTGGCAGAGCAGCGCATGCCTGCCGCCTGACCGAAAGAAAACCCCCCCGGCCGCCGGCCGGGGGTATCTTTTCTTGGTCGGTCGTTCAAGAACAGCGGTTTATGGGCAAGGCGCTTCGTAATATGTTCCGTCGCCGCGCGCGTAGGCACACCGGCCGGTGCGTGTGTTTTGCGCCAACAGCGTGCCGGCGGCTGCGCCCGCGACGGTGGTCAGGATAGTCCAATTTGTATTCGCACCCAGTAGATTACCAACAGCAAGACCGCCTGCCGCACCAGCGACGCCACCCACGACACTCCGCTCGGTATCGCTAAGCTGGCAACCAGCAAGCGCCATGGTCGCAACCAGAATCGTAGCAGGGATAACTCGTTTCATCACATCTCCTTCCGGGCCATGCCCATTGTCTTAACGCACCCCAATTTACCATACTTCAAACGCGTGTCATCACTTGTTGCTGCTATGGGCAGCTTTTCACCGATCTTACCCGCGCACTAACACAACGACGTGAGCACATATCCGGTTGCAGGAATTTTCGGGGAATAGCAGACTTTCTCAACCGAACGCGATGTCGAGCGTCAAGGTACTTGCGCGCTCTGCCAGTCCGATCTTGCCGCTCTGTGCAGCGATTTCCGCCAAGGCGAGGGCGAATTGCACACGCGCGGATGAAAGCTCGGTCAACTCTGCCCCGGTTTCGAAGGGTTGCCAGAGATTATCATCAATTTTCAAGCGTTCCGAGCGCGCAATCAGGCGTGCGCCTTCCGGCCAGACCGCAATTTCGATCTCGCCGCCCCAGGGCAGCGTTGTTTCCAGACACATCAGCAACAGGAAGACCAGTTTCACCTGCCGGCGTGTCGGGTCACCGCTGCATTGCCAGATCACCTTGTGCTTCTGAAACCTGCCGAGGCTGTCAAGGATGGACCGGATCTCCGCCTGAGAGATCAGCTGCTCAGGCGTGACAGTTCCAAAGGCGATCCTGAAAAATCGCAATTTTGCATTCGCATTGCGTGTGCTTTCAGCGACCAAATCCAGTTCTGCCCCACCAGACTGGCCAGAGAGTTCCATCAACTCAATCCCGTTGCCGATGGCACCGAGTGGGCTGACCAGGTCATGGCAGATGCGTGCTGCGACCATGGCGCTTATCTCAAGGGGCGAGATTGGTATTTGCGCTGAACTTTTCGACGCTGTATGCAAGATGCCATGAGCCATCTTGTCCTCTCCCCTGGTATGTTCGTGCGCCACCCGGAATTCCCGCAATGGGGAGTAGGGCAAATCCAGTCCCGCATAGGCGGAACCGTTACAGTCAACTTCGTTGATGCAGGTAAAAAGGTCATTAATGCTGAGCGGATAACTTTGATACTACTTCCGCCTGATCCTCAATAACGTGACACAACCCTTGATTGTCTTCAAGCCTGTTTCCAGATTTCAGATAAATTTAGTGAATTTGATCACCTATTTGCACAAATTTGAACAGTGCCATCAGCGAAGCTATCAGGAATGAGTAATTCTGCCACACGTCCTGCGTCAGCCGCTGCACTTCGGGTGCGGCTGGCACGCAGTGCCGAAGACCTGTTCGCTGCGCAACGTCTGCGTTATCGTGTGTTCGTTCAGGAAATGGGTGGCGATGGCCCGCTCGTCGATCATGAACAGGGGCTGGAGCGCGATATCTTCGACCCCATTTTTGACCACCTGCTCCTGATCGATGAAACACGCTGTGCCGAGGCGAAAGACTATGTCGTGGGCGCTTACCGGCTGCTTCCCGACAGTCGGATCGCGCAGGGGGGACGGTTCTATTGTGACGACGAATTTGATCTCGTCCCGCTTCGCCGATCGGGGCGGCGTTTGTTGGAATTGGGCAGGTCCTGTGTAGATCCAGCCTATCGCGGCGGGATCGGGATGTTGCAAATGTGGCAGGGGCTGGCCGAATATGTTTTGCGCCACGATATCGAGATCCTGTTCGGTGCGGCCAGTTTTCCGGGCGATGATCCCTCGCGATGGGCACATGCGCTCAGCTGGTTGCATCAGGACTATCTTGCCCCGCAACATTTGCGCGTGACAGCGCGTGATCCTGACAGCTTTGTCCCGCTACCGCCCGAGCTGATCGACCGAAAGCAGGCAACGCTTCAAACACCGGCGCTGATCCGTGGGTATTTGCGTCTTGGCGCGTTTGTGGGTGATGGGGTTTTTGTTGATCGCGCGTTCAAGACCACCGATCTCTGTATCATTCTGGACACCTCCAGTCTTTCTGCACAGGCGCGCAGTCTGTCGCGTCAGGCGTCCGGCCCGCTGAGATGACCTGGACCTCGGAGGACCCGCCGCCGGCGTCTACACTTCCTTATTGTGCATGGCCGCGTATCCTGTTGCGCGGCGGTGCGCTTCTTGTCCTCATCATAGCCGGGCTTGCGCTGAAGCTGATCCTGCGGCTGTTCGAGCGTCCGCTATGGGGTCTGCGCAGACCGTTTTCGCCCTACGTGACGCAAGCTGTCTGCCGCATGGCGCTGCCGCTGCTCGGGCTGCGCCTGACTATGTCCGGGCAGGTCATGCGCGCGCGCGGTGCACTGGTGGCCAATCATGCGTCCTGGCTGGATATTTTTGTCCTCAATGGCGCAGCGCGGGTATATTTCGTCTCAAAGGCCGAAGTCGCAGGCTGGCCGGGGATCGGTGCACTTGCGCGGGCCACGGGAACTGTCTTCATCCGGCGTGACAGGCGCGATGCGGCACATCAGAAGCTGGTTTTCGAAGGGCGTTTGCGCGCAGGGCACAAGCTTCTTTTCTTTCCAGAGGGAACAAGCTCCGACAGCAGGCGTGTTTTACCTTTCAAATCAACACTTTTTGAGGCGTTTTTCGCTGAAAATTTGCGTGATTTCATGCAGATCCAGCCTGTCAGCGTGACATACAGCGCGCCGGAAGGGACTGATCCCAGATTTTATGGTTGGTGGGGAGATATGGATTTTGCCCGCCATCTTCTGGGTGTTCTGGGCCAGTCTGGAAAGGGGAAAGTGCATCTTGTGTTCCATCCCCCGCTGCGCGTGGCGGATATGGATAGCCGCAAGGCACTGGCCCACGCAGCAGAACAATGCGTGCGGGCCGGGTTCCGTGCGTGCCCGTGACGCAGGCATGAGTCCCAACTTCCCCTTGCACTGACCAGGACCATGAGCCCGGTCAGTGCAAGGGCTGTGTCAAAGCTTCAAAGGCGGCAATCGGGTCTTCAGTGGTCCAAATTTCCTCTCCAATGGCGAAGAAATCAGTCACTGGGCCAAAGGATTCGATCAGATCACGTGTCAGAGCGCCTTCGGCGACCACCGGCAGTTCGATCATGGCAGACCACCATTCAAACAGCTCGCGCGGCGCTGGCTGGCCATCATCCAGCGCTGTCATGCCGATCGGTCCGAAGCTGATGTAATCGGCACCGGCTTCACCGATGGTCAGCCCTTCGTGGCGCGACTGGCCGCAATAGGCACCGATAATCGCATCGGGACCCAATTCCGTTCGTAACTTGCGGATGCGCGCGCTTTGTTCATGCAGATGCACACCGTCAAGGCCAAGCCGTTCGACCATCAGGACATGATCGGCGATGATCAGTGGGACGTCGCGCGCATGCGCGATCTCGCGCACTGCGTCTGCGCTGCGCAGAATGGTGTCCTCATCACGGGTGGCAAGGGAGAGGCGCAAGCAGGCAACATCAAACCTGTCCAGCAACCGTGCCAGCGTCGGGACGAATATCTCGAGTTCAAACACCGGCGGTGTGACCAGATATAGCTGAGGGGTATCTGTGCTCATGCAGCGCTTCTCCTGCGGGGTCTGCGTTCTCATAGCTTGCGTCCGGGGCAGGAGCAAGCACAGCGCGGCTTGAAGCGCCCGCAGCCTCAGGCTATGGCAGCGCGTGAGTTGCGAAGGGACCCGCATGACCCCGCTTGATGATCATCTGTTTGATGCACCCAGCCCGATCATGGTGCTGGTACGCCCCCAGATGGGCGAAAACATCGGGGCTGCGGCACGGGCGAGCCTGAATTTCGGATGTGCAAGGATGCGTCTTGTCGCGCCCCGCGACGGGTGGCCCAATCCAAAGGCCACGGCAATGGCATCCGGAGCGTCCCCTGTGCTGGAACGCGCGGGCCTGTTCAGCGATCTTCCTGCCGCGATCGGGGATTGCGATTATGTCTATGCGACGACTGCGCGTGTCCGGGGTTTGACCAAACCTGTACTAACCCCAGAGCATGCGATGATCGAGGCTCGGGCCCTGCTGGGCGCTGGCAAACGCGTCGCAGTCCTGTTCGGGCCAGAGCGTGCAGGGCTGGAAAATGAG
>SKWJ01000073.1 GCA_007128995.1 Paracoccaceae bacterium | reverse complement strand
CATGAACGCGGCATCAAGTATTTCATGATCTCTTTTACCGACCTGTTCGGCGGGCAGCGCGCCAAGCTTGTTCCGACGCAGGCGATTTCCGAGATGCAGGCAGAGGGTGCGGGGTTTGCCGGGTTTGCGACATGGCTTGATCTTACTCCCGCACATCCTGACATGTTGGCTATCCCGGACCCGGCCTCGGTCATTCAGATCCCGTGGAAGCCTGAAGTGGCCTGGGTTGCCGCCGACTGCATGATGGAGGGTGCTGAAGTGGCGCAGGCTCCGCGCAATGTGTTGCGACGCCAGATCGCATCGGCGGCGGAACACGGTCTGTATGCCAAGACGGGTGTCGAGGCCGAATTTTTCCTTCTGACCCCGGACGGTCAACGCATTTCTGATCCTTACGACACGGCCGAGAAGCCCTGCTATGATCAGCAGGCGATCATGCGCAAATATGATGTGGTGCGCGAAATCTGTGACTACATGCTCGATCTTGGCTGGGGCCCGTACCAGAACGACCATGAAGATGCGAATGGTCAGTTCGAAATGAACTGGGACTACGACGATGCTCTTGGCACGGCCGATAAACACAGTTTCTTCAAGTTCATGGTCAAGTCAGTGGCCGAAGCACATGGCTTGCGCGCAACCTTCATGCCCAAACCGATCGAGGGGCTGACCGGCAATGGGTGCCATGTCCATGTCTCGGTCTGGGATGCACCGGGAAAGGGAAAGGGGCAGAATGCCTTTGCCACCGAAAGGGGCGAAGGACCGACGCGAGAACTGGGACTGTCCGATCAGGGCGCTGCGTTTCTGGGCGGGATCATGGCGCATGCCAGTGCGCTTGCAGCAATCACCAATCCGACAGTCAACAGCTACAAGCGGATCAATGCGCCGCGCACATTGTCAGGGGCAACATGGGCGCCAAATTCCGTCACCTGGACCGGGAACAACCGCACCCATATGGTGCGCGTTCCCGGGCCCGGCCGGTTCGAGTTGCGCCTGCCCGACGGCGCAGCGAACCCCTATCTGCTGCAGGCCGTGATCATCGCCGCAGGGCTTGATGGTATCGCAACAGGGGCCGACCCGGGCAAGCGCTGGGATATCGACATGTATGCCGAAGGGCATAGGGTGGCAGATGCACCCAAACTTCCGCTAAACCTGCTCGATGCCTTGCGCGCATACGAAGCAGATACCGGGCTGATGGAAAAGATGGGCCTTGAGTTCTCGCAGGCCTTCCTGAAACTCAAGCGCGAGGAATGGGACTCCTTCGTGTCGCATTTCAGCCGCTGGGAGCGCGAACATACTCTCGATATCTGACAGCTATGTCGGCCAGCCGACCTTTGAGAGCCCAGCTGACTTATGGCCTGACAGCGTCGTGCTGGTACACTTGCGCGACGACCATCATACCACGCGAAATCGCCTGATTTCAGGGGCTTGTAGCTTTATTGGCTCCGGCGGTAGGGATCGAACCTACGACCAATTGATTAACAGTCAACTGCTCTACCGCTGAGCTACGCCGGAACACGTGGCGCGTATAGCAACTGATTCAGGGCGCGTCCAGATCGATTTTACATATCTTTGTCATTCTGTTCCGATCAGCGAAAAGAGGGCTGATGACGTCAGATCGGGGCTTGCCCTTACGCGGTTACGGCAGTGCAGATCGATAAGATGTGCAAAGACATTGCGTCCTGCGGCAGGGTGAAGTTCAACCGGGATATCGACGTAAATCCGAGCGACGAGTTGCATGATTGTCAATGGCGATTGACGCAAGGCCGAAAGGATCTCGATTTCACGCCCCTGTCTGTGGTTGCGCAGATGGCTGATGCGCTGCTGCGGATCGTCAACCGGGGCACCGTGCCCCGGATAGAGACGGCGGGCGCGTTCGGCCTGCAACCTGTCGAGTGATGCCATATAAGCGCTGATGTCTCCATCCGGGGGCGATACGATAGAGGTGGCCCAGCCCATGACATGATCACCGCTGAAGATCACATCTCGCCACCTGAAACACATATGGTTGCCAAAATGCCCAGGTGTCCAGATCGCGCGGATGGGTTCGCCATCAAGCAGGAATGTCGCCCCGTTTTCCAGAATCCGATCAGGCTTGAAAGCGGTGTCAACACCCTCTCCACCACCCGATAGTCCGCTTTGCGCGAGGCGGTGCATCAATTCGGAGCGCCCGGCCAGACTGTCGCCAAAGGCGCATATCTCTGCGCCGGTTGCCGCTGAAAGTCGTCGTGCAAGTGGCGAATGATCCAGATGCGAATGTGTGATGAGGATCGCCTTCAGGCGGTGTCCGGCGGTCAGGCACCCCATGATGCGTGAGAAATGGCCCGGATCATCCGGCCCCGGATCGATGACTGCAAGCTCTTCATGCCCGACGATATAGGTATTGGTTCCGTCGCCTGTCATCGGCGACGCATTGGGCGCGCGCAATTCAAGCAGATCGTCGTCAAGTCGGGTGATCACATAGGGGCTCGCGATGTATTTGAAACGGGTCCGCACCAGATCAACGTTACTGTGTTTGCAGCGGCGAGAGCAAGGAGGCTGATGTCTGGTTTGCGCCACCCGGATCTTGACGTTTGCATGTCGATGACGCGGACTTCCTGTCGGGGAAGCACGTGAAGACCTGGGCTGGAACATTCTACCGCTGAGGGCGTTACCCTCGTGAGACCATGAATGGAGAACAAAATGGCCAAGATAGACAAAAGTACCCAGAAACCGCGCCCCGCGGTCTCTCAGACTGATCAGGACGACACTGCACAGCGCAAGAAGCAGCCCCTGAAAGTGCTGAACAAGGATGACGAGAAGCCGAAGAAAACTGACGACGCCTGATATATAGCTTGATATGTACCGGTGGCAGCCTCGCATTGATTGCAAAGATGCAGGATCTTCGCAGCCACAGGCACCGGATGCTGACGTTGGCGTCAGACTTCGTCCACGTCATCGACAAAGCCGCGTCTGCGCGCTCGCCCGGTTCGGATGACAAGAAAGATACAGGCATCACGTTGAAAACAGCAGTCGGACTTGCATCATTCGCAAAGAGCGGTCACTCTGAAATACGGGGCGCATGCCGATGTTTCAGCAAGGGGCGTGATACTCGGGCAGCACAGTGTGTTTCGCTGTGATTTGTTCGGTTCAAAAAGGGCGTGGTTTTGAGGTCCAGCTACGAGACATTGTTTCTATCGCATCCTGATCCGATGTGGATCTGCGAACAGGGCACTTTCTCCATTCTGGCCGTCAACGCCGCAGCGCAGTCGCTTTACGGGTTTTCGCAGGAAGAGTTTCTTGCGATGAGTTTTCTTGAAATCTGCCCCGATCTTGACAGCACAGATCTTGAACCGGATTCTGGCCATGTTGCCCAAGGGCAGAAGGTCACAGAACGCCACCGGCTTAAATCCGGACGGGTTCTTGATGTCGAAATCTGGCGTCAGAAAATAGATCATGACGGCACGCCGGCCGAACTTGTCAGTGCGCGACATATTTCGGACTTGGGCGCAGCATGGGGCATGCAGCAACAGGCTGGAGCGCGGAAAGAGGCCGCGCATGACACCCGCGATGCGCTGGTCGTGCAATTTCAAAAGATGTTCGGCGATATTCAGGGAATGTTTCTGGTATTTTCTCCGGAGAGTTTCCACGTTGTCGCCGTGAGTGACGAGTTTCTGAATGTGACAGGCCTTGTCCGTCATGACGTTGTCGGCAAGACCCTTTTCGAAGCATTGCCAATCGAAGCATGTGACACAACGCACGACCGGTTGCAGAACTCCTTCGAGCGCGTTTTGCAGACGGGCAAGGCAGATATGCTGGAGCTTCTGGGGTTTCATCTGCCTGGAATGTCCGGGCGGCCCTGGTCGGTGGCGATAACGCCTGTGGCAGGCCCGGATGAGAAGGTCATCCACCTCATGCTGCGGATGCAGGATATCACCGTCAGCATGGAGCCGCGCGTCATGGATGCGCCCGGCGATGATGGCGGGGCCGTGAAAACCGCAAGAATTGATCTTTTCGCGCAGACCCGGGAATTGAAGTCTGACAACCTGCGTCTTGCAGAACTGGCCACCCGTCTGCGCACGACCCAGCGCTTGTTGGGAACTGGGACTTGGGACTATATCATTGCCGAGGATCGGCTGGAATTCTCGGACAATGTCTATGCCATGTATGGCATATCACCCGAGGATTTTGGCCATGGCTTCAATGATTACATTGCACTGATCCATCCCGACGATCGCCTTGAGATGCGCAACGCCCTTGATGCGTTCCTGAGTTCTGTCGAGCGGTATCTTTCATTCGAGCACAAGGTTTTGCTGGAAGAGGGTCGGATCGTTCATATTCATGGTGTGCTTGAGCGGATGGATACAGTCCTCGGGCCCAGCCTGTGTGGCGTCGTCCAGGATGTCACCGAAACGGTGGAGGCATCAAACGCGCTGGCGCGGGCCAAGCGGATGCTGGAAATAGCGGGCACATCGGCGAAATTCGGCGCGTGGCACTATGATGTTCAGGCCGACAAGGGCGAGTGGTCAAGCCAGGTTGCACGTATTCATGATGAACCCGATGGATTTACCCCGTCCTTTTACGCGGCGCTCGGCTATTTCGTGCCCGGGGACCAAGAACGCATGCTGGAACTTGTCACGGCGTGCCGAGACGAGGGCAAGCCCTTTGACGTGACGGTTCAGGTTGTCACTGCGAAGCACCGAAAGATCTGGGCGCGGGTCACCGCCGAGGCAGTCCGAGACGAGGCAGGCCGGATCACGTCGCTATGCGGGTCCATGCAGGATGTTTCGGAACTCGTGTCGATACGCGCCCGCGCCGAGGAATCCGAGGGCCTTCTGGAAGTTGCCGGTCGCGCTGTCCGATTGGGCGGATGGCGCGTGTCATTGGCGGATCACTCTGTATCCTGGACCGACGGTATCGCAGCCATTCACGAACTACCGGCAGGGACGCGGCCGACATTGCAAAGTGGTATAGACTATTTTGCCCCTGAAGAGCGTGACGATGCCCGCAAGGTGTTTGAGGACTGCGCCAAGTATGGCATTCCGTTCAACGATGTGCGGGATTTGATCACGTCCAAAGGCAATCGGGTCACGGTGCGCTCGGTGGGCGAGCCTGTATTCGACGACTCGGGAAAGATCGTCGCGGTACAGGGCGCAATGCAAGATGTATCCGAACTGATCCACGCGCAAAAGAAAGCAGATGAACTTGCAACACGCCTTGCGGAAACGCTGGAGAATATCGGCGACGCCTTCTTCACGCTCGACCGGGAATGGCGGTTCACCTATCTCAATGATCTCGCGCAGCGACTTCTGGAGAAACCCAAGAACATGCTTCTGGAGCAGCCGATCTTTGAGCAGTTCCCGGAATTGATAAACACCGAATTTGACGTCAAATGCACCCGTGCCTTCAAGACGGGCGAGACGGTGCGCTTTGAGCAGAATGTCATGACGCTTGATCGCAGACTCCGGATCAATGCACATCCCTCTCCAAATGGTCTGGCAGTCTATTTTGTCGATATCACACAAGAACATGCCCGCAATGAACAGCTGCGACTGCTTGACGCTGCCGTGCGCAACATCAACGATATCGTGGTCATTACCGACCTGAGAAATCTTGACGAGATGGGCAGCCCGCGGATCGTTTATGTGAATGACGCATTCGAGCGGTTGACCGGGTTTTCCCGTGAAGAAGTGATCGGCTTCACGCCCCGGCTGCTGCATGGTCCCAAAACCGATCGTGCGGAACTGGGGCGCATTCGGGCGGCAGCGATTGCGCGGCAACCTGTCCGGGCAGAATTGATCAATTACACAAAATCCGGCAACGAATACTGGCTGGAAATCGATGTTGTGCCGCTTTCGAATGAAGCGGGTGCGTTCACGCATCTGGTTGCCGTCCAGCGTGAGATCACCAGCCGCCGCAATGCAGAAGAAGCGCTGCGCATATCCGAAATGAGGTTCCGGTTCATCGCGCATGCGACGGGCATCGCTATCTGGGAATGGGATGTGAAAGAGGCGCGCCTGTGGTGGAGCGACGGGATGCTTGAATTGTTCGGCTACACGCCCGAGCCTGACCGCGCGGTCCGGGATGTCTGGCGGGCCAATGTGCATTCGGATGATCTGAGCCGCGTTGAAGAGTCGCTTGAGAGGCTGCTCTCTGGTCAGACGGATGCTGTGCTTGAGCGGTACCGCTTCTGGCGGGTGGACGACGCTTGGGCACATATCGAAAGCCGCGCTTTCCTGATCCGTGATGACAAGGGTGCACCACTCAGGATACTGGGCAGCATGGTCGACATATCCGACCGGCTGGAAATGGAGGAACGGCTGCGACAGTCGCAAAAGCTGGAAGCCGTGGGCCAGCTGACAGGCGGTGTTGCGCATGATTTCAACAACCTGCTGACCATCATCCTTGGCAATACCGAATTGCTGCAAGAACGGCTGGAAGATACGCATGAGCTGCGAAAATTCGCAGATATGATCGCGATGGCGTCAGACCGCGCCGCCGAGCTGACCAACCGTTTGCTGGCATTTTCGCGCAAGCAGGCTCTTCAACCTCAGATCGTCAAAATAAACGCGGTTCTCGACGGGATCGAGGAAATGCTGCGCCGGACACTCGGCGAGGATATCGACATTCAGATACATCGCGAAGACGATCTGTGGGCCACCGAAGTTGACCTGTCACAACTGGAATCGGCACTGCTCAATCTTGCAATCAATTCCCGCGATGCGATGCCCGATGGGGGCTCATTGACGATTGAGACAGCGAATGTGACGCTTGATGACGACTATGTCTCAAACGAGCTCGGTGTGCGACCAGGGCAATATGTCGTCATCTCTGTCACAGATACAGGCATCGGGATTTCGAAGGACAAGATCGACCGTGTTTTTGAGCCATTCTTCACGACGAAAGATATCGGCAAGGGAACGGGGCTTGGCCTGAGCATGGTTTACGGGTTCTTGAAGCAGACCGGCGGCCATATCCGGATCTATTCAGAAGCCAATGAAGGCACGGTCGTGAAGCTGTATTTTCCAAGGCTGCAGGGCGAACAGACCGAGGTCGGCCCGGAGCGTGAAACCAGTATTGCGCAGCATGGTCAGGAGACAATCCTTGTTGTCGAGGATGACAGCATGATCCTGCAGCAACTGATGGCTCAACTCACGGGACTTGGCTACAAGGTGGTCACGGCCTCTTCCGGGACTCCGGCCCTCGCGATCCTGCGTGAGAGATCTGATATCGACCTGCTGTTTACGGATGTGGTCCTTCCCGGTGGTATGAACGGGCGGCAGATCGCCGAAGCCGCACAAGAGATCCGACCGGGCTTGAAGGTGCTCTACACTTCAGGGTATTCGGAAAACGCGATCATTCATCACGGTCGACTTGACCGCGGCGTGGAGCTTCTGAGCAAACCCTATCGTCGTTCAGAACTCGCGGCCAAATTGCGCAAGGTAATCGAGTCTTGAATGTCTACGCGCTTTCCTTCGGATTTTGCAAAAAACCCACAAAACTACGCCGCATGGCGTCTGAAAATACCATCTGCTTGGCACGCGCATCGAAAAGGCGTTATGAATGAGTGAGAAAACAGGTTCTGGTCTTATCTGGTGGCCGAAGCTAACAAAGGCGATGACATTTCAAGTTTGTTCCTGAGTACAGAAACCAAAAGGGGTTACACATGAAAACACCCTGCGTTCTCGCGGTCGATGATGAACCGGGCGTTCTGTCGCTGATATCGACAGCCCTGAGCTCTGAAGGATTCGATGTCGTGACTGCGGGCTCTGTTGCTGAATTCTGGCGCCGAGATGCGGAGTGTGATGCTGATATCTATCTGGTGGACATTACATTGCCTGATGGCAATGGGTTCAATATCGTCAAGGAACTGCGCCGAACGACAAACCGCGGTATTCTGGTTTTAAGCGGTCGTGGCAGTGAGACAGATCATGTCGTCGGTCTTGAGAT
>SKWJ01000076.1 GCA_007128995.1 Paracoccaceae bacterium | reverse complement strand
CCCCCATGACCTTGGATGTGCGCCTTATCTGCAGTGCGCGGCAGCATCCGGCGGAAGAAATGCGCGCTGGTCGCCTGAGCGAAGATCTCTATTACCGGTTGTTCGTGATCCCGCTGATTGTACCCTCATTGAGAGAGCGCAGTGAGGACATTGTCCCATTTGCAACCCATCTGATTTCTGCCATCGCGCAGGATGAGAAGAAGCGCTTCACCGCCATATCCGAGAGTGCCGCAGCTATTCTCACCGAAAGGCCATGGCCAGGGAACCTGCGCGAATTGATCAATGTCCTGCGCCAGGCTGTGGTCATGAATGACGGCCCGGAACTGACTGCCCAGATGTTGCCCGATGATATCGGAATTCATGTTGGCGTCACGATGGAGCAGCCGGGACAGACGAAATCCCTTGAAGAGATGATGGAAGGCCTGACGATGGCCGAAATCGAACGTCGCGCTGTCACGGCAGCCATTGCGCGGCATGAAGGCTCTATCCCGCGGGCAGCGCGCGAACTGGATATCGCGCCGTCGACAATTTACCGCAAGCGCGATCTCTGGACCTAATCCGGCGCATTGATCACACTGTCGTAAGATTTTGCTGCGCAGCACTTGGACGTGCCGGTGCTGCTGACAAACATGGGCGTATTCAGATTGGTGAATCGGTGCTGTTCTCCTCCGCGCCCATCGCCGAGACATCTCTGCGCCTTTGAACTATATCAGCTCACGACCGACAAGCTGCCCCTATCAGCATGACCCGACTGACTGGACTTGGCAGGATCTACACTCTATCGCGGGCGTCATGTCCCATCATGAAACGTCATCTGCCCCGACGCGCTCGATTCTGATCACCGGCTGTTCGTCGGGGATTGGGTATCATGCGGCTCATGCGCTGAGCGCGCGCGGTTGGCGTGTCTTCGCCACCTGCCGAAGCGAGGCGGATTGCGCACGTCTGACCGGCGAGGGACTGGAAAGTCTGAGGCTGGACTATACCGACACGCCCTCCATCCGCGACACCATGGACACAATCCTCTCGCGCACGGGCGGCACACTGGACGCCGTGTTTAATAACGGGGCCTATGCCATACCGGGCGCGACCGAAGATCTACCGACCGATGCCCTCCGCGCGATCTTCGAGACAAATGTGTTCGGCTGGCACGAACTGATACGCACGGTCTTGCCGGTCATGCGCGCACAGGGCGGCGGACGGATCGTGCAGAACTCGTCTGTGCTGGGGTTGGCGGCACTGCGGTGGCGCGGCGCCTATGTGGCCACCAAATTCGCGATCGAAGGCCTGAGCGATGTCTTGCGCCTCGAGATGCACGGCACGGGCATCCATATATGCCTGATCGAACCCGGACCGATTACCTCGCGCATCCGCCAAAATTCGATACAGCATTTCGAAACATGGATCGATTGGGAAACCAGTCCGCGCGCGGCGCAATACCGTGATAACATGCTTGGACGGCTTTATGACAAGCAGGCCCCGGATGTATTTGAACTGCCGCCCGATGCTGTGACGCGCCGCCTGATCCATGCGCTTGAAGCACGCCGCCCGAAGCCACGATATTATGTCACGGCACCGACGCATATCCTAGCCACGGCCCGGCGGATCTTGCCAACTGCTGCGCTGGACTGGATTTTGCGGAAATTGTGACTCTGCTGCGAAAAAGGGTCGCAATCGCGCATGATGCCGCTAAGTTGCGTCATGCTCCATGATCGACATTGAAAGGGCACCCCCCATGCTGTTATCGGACCCGCTGTTTCTTCTGGCCGCTGCCGCGTCGCTGGTGGTTCTGGTCGTGCTGGCCGTCGGAATTGGCGGGTTTGGGCGCGGCGGAGAGTTCAACCGCAAGCATGGAAACCGCATGATGCGCTGGCGCCTTTACGCACAGTTCACTGCGGTCGCACTGATCATGGTGTTTGTCTATTTCCGATCCAAAGGGGCTTGAACATGGTTGTTCTGAACAAGATCTACACACGCACAGGCGATGCGGGCGAAACAGCGCTCGGCAATGGGGCGCGCGTGGCCAAGCACAGCCAGCGCGTGACCGCGTATGGTACTGTAGACGAATTAAACGCGGTCATCGGGCTTGCGCGCTTGCATGCGAAGGGCGAAATGGAAGTCGCATTTTCCCGGATTCAGAACGATCTGTTCGACCTTGGAGCGGATTTGTGTCGCCCCGAGATGGAACGCGACGCAGAAGCAGAATACACCCCGCTGCGCATCGTGCCGTCGCAGGTTGACCGGCTGGAACGCGAAATTGATGCGATGAATGCCAAGCTTCAGCCGTTGCGCAGCTTCATCCTGCCCGGTGGATCGGCCCTTGCGGCGAATCTGCATCTGTGTCGCACAGTCGCAAGACGGGCCGAACGCGAGACAGTTGCCCTCACCGCCATCGAAGGTGTCAACGAATCGGCCGTGAAATATCTGAACCGGCTTTCGGACTGGTTCTTCGTGGCAGGACGCATTGCAAATAACGACGGCAAGGATGACATCCTCTGGGTTCCCGGTGCAAACCGTTAGCGCACGCAAAGGGCAAAACGCGGCGTCGCAAGGCGCGGATGCGTCGATTTTGCACTGTTTTCGGGGCGCTGCCCCCGCTACAAGGCTGGCAGGATTCATTTAGGGAGATACACGCATGAAGGTGCTCGTGCCGGTCAAGCGCGTGATCGATTATAACGTGAAAGTCCGCGTGAAGGCGGATGGCAGCGGGGTCGATCTGGCGAATGTGAAAATGTCGATGAACCCGTTTGACGAAATCGCAGTGGAAGAAGCGATCCGCATGCGCGAAGCGGGTGTGGCAACTGAAATCGTTGCGGTGTCCATCGGCGTGAAGCAGGCGCAGGAAACCTTGCGCACCGCCTTGGCGATGGGGGCTGACCGGGCCATTCTGATCGTGGCTGCCGAGGATGTTCACACTGATATCGAACCGCTGGCGGTGGCCAAACTTTTGAAGGCTGTAATCGACGCCGAAGAACCC
The DNA here is from genome assembly GCA_007128995.1 of Paracoccaceae bacterium. Lineage (GTDB taxonomy): Bacteria > Pseudomonadota > Alphaproteobacteria > Rhodobacterales > Rhodobacteraceae > Roseinatronobacter. Next base: position 4,953 of record SKWJ01000076.1, on the reverse strand, counting down.
GGGCTTGTGCTGTGCGGCAAGCAAGCGATCGATAATGACATGAATGCAACCGGCCAGATGCTGGCGGCGCTGACCGGCTGGGCGCAAGCGACCTTTGCCTCTGAGGTCAAGGTCGAGGGAGAGAGCGCACTTGTCACGCGCGAAGTGGATGGCGGCTTGCAGACGATCAAGGTCAGACTGCCCGCGATCATCAGTGTGGACTTGCGCCTGAATGAACCGCGCTATGCATCACTGCCCAATATCATGAAGGCCAAGAAAAAGCCGCTGGACGAGAAAACGCCCGCCGATTACGGGGTTGATGTCAGCCCGCGTCTGACTGTGCTAAAGACGTCTGAACCGGCGACCCGCAAGGCGGGGGTTAAGGTAGGTTCGGTGGATGAGCTTGTTGCGAAACTGAAAGATGAAGCGGGGGTTATCTGATGGCGGTTCTTCTTCTGGCGGAAGTCACAGATGGCGCGCTCAATATTGATGCGACATCAAAGGCAATCACCGCAGCGGGCAAACTGGGTGAAGTGACTGTGCTCTGTGCTGGGGCGAAAGCGGCAGACGCTGCCGCAGAAGCCGCCAAGATCAACGGTGTCGCAAAGGTTCTCTGCGCCGAAGATGACAGTCTCGGGCATCGCCTTGCCGAACCGACGGCCGCACTGATCGTAAGTCTGGCGGGGGACTATAGCCATATCGCAGCCCCTGCGACCACAGATGCGAAGAATATCCTGCCCCGCGTCGCGGCGCTGCTGGATGTCATGGTCATTTCGGATGTGTCGGGCGTGGTGGACGCCGAAACATTTGAGCGTCCTATCTATGCAGGCAACGCAATCCAGACTGTGAAATCAGGCGATGCGACCAAGGTGATCTCGTTTCGGACCTCGACATTCGAAGCCGCGGGCCAGGGCAGCTCTGCCCCGGTTGAAATGATTTCGGCGACCGCGAATCCGGGTCTGTCGGAATGGGTTGAAGACAAGGTTGCCGCCACTGATCGGCCAGAGCTGACATCGGCAAAGGTGGTTGTCTCTGGCGGGCGCGGGATCGGCTCGGAAGAGGATTTCAAGATCATCGAGGGCCTGGCAGACAAGCTTGGCGCTGCGGTGGGTGCGTCTCGGGCAGCGGTCGACTCGGGCTATGCACCGAATGACTGGCAAGTCGGACAGACAGGCAAGGTTGTAGCGCCTGAACTCTATATTGCCGTTGGTATCTCTGGGGCCATCCAGCATCTGGCTGGCATGAAGGATTCGAAGGTGATCGTTGCGATCAACAAAGATGAAGAAGCCCCGATATTCCAGGTCGCTGATTATGGACTGGTGGGCGATTTGTTCACACTGGTTCCGGAACTGACCGAAAAGCTTTGAACAAAAGAAGCGCAAACTCCAAAAGGCAGCCCTTTACGGGCTGCTTTTTTCATGGCTGACGGTGATACATACTGCGCCAAGACGGCACGTGATCATCAGGCATGGGTTCAGCCAGATACACAGCACGCGCAATCGCCCGCGATAGACAAACCGCCGCTGCATGACCGATCTCCAGCATGGTGCCATGTTCGGTAGCCGCGCGGTCACCGCTTGAAACGGCGAAGACGATATCCCCGTCAAACAGCGTGTGTGACGGCACAATGGCACGCGCGATCCCGTCATGCGCGGCCACCGCCATACGGGTGAGCTGACTTTGGTCAAGGGTGGCATCTGTCGCGACGATGGCCAGCGTTGTCGCAGTGCGCGACAGTTTCGTCAGTGGCTGCGCAACCGCCCGCCCCATTCCAAGCCCCCCGAATTCAGCCCCATGTTCGAACGGCGCGGCCCAGAACTCTGGCCCCTGCCCCATTGTGACACAGCCGACGGGGTTCACCGCGACCAGCGCCCCGACAGTGACACCGGACTCCAACACCCATGAGGCCGAGCCAAGCCCGCCTTTCAGCCGCGCAGTCGTCGCGCCATAGCCCGCCCCGGCAGAGCCGAGGGCAAAATCGGGGGTGGCTGCATCCAGTGCAGCGCGGCCAAGTGCGGCATAAGGATTGCGCTTCCAATCTTTTGCGCCTCCATTCGCAAGATCGAACAGAATGGCCGCGGGGACAATCGGAACGCGATGCCCACCAATCTGAAATCCTCGTCCCAACTGACGCAACCCATCCATGACGCCGGAAGCGGCATCCAGTCCGAAGGCAGAGCCCCCAGACAGAACCAGCGCATCCACCTCCTGCACCAGCCGGTCCGGGGCCAGCAACTCTGTCTCGCGCGTGCCCGGCGCACCGCCCATGACATGCGCAGCCGCGCGCATCGGCTGTTCGGCACACAGGACTGTCACGCCGCTGCGCACCAGCGCATCCTGCGCCGAACCTACCTTCAGCCCATCCACATCGGTGATCAGATTGCGTCGACCTGGCTGCGGCACCACGCTCATGAGCGACCGTCCGGCATGTCGCCGGTACCCCAGAAGGCCAGCAGATCAGCAGCGGTGCGTTCGCTGGTCTCGCCTTGTGTCATTTGGCGTAGGTCCACTGCGACGATCGCTGCATGACGCCACACCGCTTGTGCCCGCCTTCCACTATCACCGTCTTCGCCAAACAGTGCCTGAACAGCATCTGCACTGAAGGCTAGAGCCACACTCACATCCAGGGCCCGAGCCTCTGGCCAACGGGTTGCGAGCAGATGCGGCAAGCTGTCCAGCCTTTGCGCCGGATCACAGATGATCTGCGTCGCCATTTCGATCATTGCATCAAGCCGCTGGTCGCTTGCGCAACCAGACTGGAAGATTGGGCGGTGGACATGCGGTGACATGCTACACGACAAGACCAGTTTTCAGGAACTCGTTCAATGCGTCAAGCGGTACTCCCCGCTCCGACAACGCACCTTATACCTGAAGGTATGCGCCTCGAGTGCCTTTCGTGCAACCAGTTCCGCCGAAATAACGCCGATTTTCGGAAAATTCCTGCCGATTCCAATTGTGAATTTGGCAGCAAGATGGGAAAAAGCCGCCCAATACTGGAAAAAGCGCGGGCCGCTGCAATGCTGCCGCGACATTTCAACCAAAGGAGCCCGACCCCAAAGATGGCGGAACATTCGGACCCCAATGCCCCCTGGACCTCTGTATCAGGGATCGGCACTTCGGCCATTACAGCAGTGCTGTTCCTGTTTTTCCTGCAATATGTGCCAGGCGTCGCTGCGGGCGAACCGGTGCGCTGGGTCATTCCCTGGATCCCAAGCCTGCAGATCAACCTGAGCTTCTGGATTGATGGCCTGAGCCTGATGTTCGCGCTGCTGATCACCGGGATTGGCGCCATGGTGATGCTGTATGCGGCAAAGTACCTGGCGGGGCATCCACAATATGACCGCTTTGCCCTTTATCTGTTCAGCTTCATGCTGTCGATGCTGGGTCTGGTTCTGGCGGACAATCTGATCGCACTGTTTGTTTTCTGGGAATTGACGACGTTCACCTCCTACCTGCTGATCGGATTTGGCCACACTGACCCGAAATCAAGACGCAACGCGCTGCAAGCCCTGTTGCTGACAGCTACAGGTGGGCTGGCATTGCTTGCCGGGTTCATCTTGCTTGGTCTGACGCAAGGCACGTTTGAATTGTCGCAGATCAACGCGTCTGGCAACCTTGCCGGGCAGCCCTTCTACACCCTCATATTGTTCCTTGTTCTGGCCGGGGCATTTACCAAATCGGCACAGGTTCCGTTTCATTTCTGGTTGCCCAATGCCATGGCCGCCCCGACACCTGTTTCCGCCTATCTGCACTCAGCCACGATGGTGAAGGCCGGTGTCTATCTATTGGCGCGGATGCATCCGTCCCTGTCGGGTTCGGATCTGTGGGTCTGGATCCTTTCGATTTTCGGGGCTGTCACGGCCGTATTCGCATCCTTCATGGCGCTACGACAGACAGATCTGAAGCAGACGCTCGCCTACACCACGCTGATGGCGCTTGGCACCCTTGTCATGTTTCTGGCCGGCTCCACGGGGTATGCGATCACCGCCGCGATGACCTTCCTGCTGGTCCATTCCCTCTACAAGGCGGGACTCTTTCTGACGATAGGGATCATCGATCACGCGACTGGGACGCGTGATGCAAACCTGCTGGGTGATCTGCGGAAATCCATGCCAATCACGGCCGCTGCTGCCGCCTTGGCGGGGATCGCGATGGCAGGGATTCCGCCCTTCCTTGGCTTCATCGCTAAAGAAGTCGCCTATGCCGGGACGCTGGAAATGCGGCTGATGATCTTTGTCCTTCCGATGGCTCTGATCGCCTTCGCGTTGATGTTCGCGGTCGCCGGGATTGTGGCCTACAAGCCGTTTTTCGGCCCGCAAGGCAAGTTGCCCAACACCCCCCATGAGGGGCCGTGGCCCATGCTTCTGGGTCCGGTAATCCTTGGTATTCTGGGGCTTCTGTTCGGATTGCTGCCCGGTATCAGTGCCTATTATCTGATCGAACCTGCTGTAGCAGCCGTCATGGGCGCGCCGGATACCGGGGGGCGGGTCAAGCTATGGGCCGGGTTCAATCTGCCCTTGCTGCTGAGCCTGATCACCTTCGCGCTTGGCTATTTCATCTATCTGAAGCATCAGGACCTTCGCACCCGGCTTGCCCGTATCGAAGCCAGCGCCCCCGATCTGGATGCCGGCTGGGATACCTTCCTTGAAAGATTCATGAGCTTCACCAAGCTGCAAACCCGCCTTATCCAGACCGGGGTGCTGCGCCAGTATATGTTTGCGACCTTCAGTGTGTTCGCACTCACCGTCTTGGCGACCCTGCTGCTGCGCGATGTTGGCGGGATCAACCTTGCCTTTGCCGGACTTGGGTTCATGGAATGGGGTGTGGCTCTGTTGATCGTGGCGGGCACTGTGCTTGTGCTTCTGACCTCGTCGCGGATTGTGGCGCTTGTCGCGCTCGGGGTTGTGGGTATTGGTGTCGCACTGATCTTCATCATGTATTCAGCACCTGATGTGGCGATCACGCAGCTTCTTG
>SKWJ01000175.1 GCA_007128995.1 Paracoccaceae bacterium | reverse complement strand
GGCACCCTGGCCCGGCAATCTGCGCCAATTGGTCAACATCGCTGAACGCGCTGTGTTGCAAAGTCGTCGCGAAGAGGGTGTTTTGATGTCGCTGATCATGGCCGATAATGAAGCAGCCAACGAAGCTATGACAACCGAAGGCAAACCGTTGAAAGAACATGTCGAATCTTTCGAGCGGATGCTGATCGACAACACCATGCGCCGGCACAAGGGGTCCATTACCTCTGTCATGGAGGAACTTCGGCTGCCGCGACGGACACTGAACGAGAAAATGGCCAAATACGGGCTGGTCCGTTCGGATTACGTTTGAAGGGCTGCCGCAGCCTGTCTGCGGACCGTGCTCGGGTGAAGAGCGCTAAATCTGTCTCGTGCGGCAGATGCAGGCGCTTTTATGTTGTATCCGGTCTGCCAAAAAACGCCGCTGCACCAATCCAGCAGCGGATTGCAAGACCATCTTATGAAATTGGTGATTGTAATTTGCGCCAAAAGACCTCTATGCTAGATGAGTAAAGGCGTATTTGGCTTGTCCAAAGCACCCGAGCGAATTTCGCTGCACAAGGTTGACTGGCGCGCTTTTGCCCCGCTTCGCCTTCTGCAGATGGATCGGCCGAAAGGCTGTTAGTGCCCGCGTCCCCTGAAACCGGAATGCTGGGCGAAGGTAACAAGCTGCGGTTGCGCAGCACAATAGGAACTGCAATGACGACTGCACGACGCAACACGCTCTCTCCCGCGCACAGGCCTGGCCTTGCATATGCGGTAGCTGAGGGATCGCGCTGCACAGCGTCACATGCTCTCAAACAAGTCGCACCGATCTGCCTATCGCGCCGCCCTTTCGGCGCAGGGCCGCAGCTTTGGCGCGCATTGGACATACATGGCTCAGAAAATGCTTATCGATGCCACCCACGCGGAGGAGACTCGCGTCGTGGTGGTGGATGGAAACAAGGTCGAGGAATTTGATTTCGAGACGGCAAGCAGGCGGCAGCTTGCTGGAAATATCTATCTCGCAAAGGTCACGCGGGTAGAACCTTCGCTGCAGGCCGCCTTTGTCGACTATGGTGGGAACCGTCACGGGTTTCTGGCCTTCAATGAAATTCACCCCGATTATTATCAGATCCCCGCGGCAGATCGCGCGGCGCTTCTGGCAGAAGAGCGCGCACTGGCGTCTGACGGCGACGACGAGGATGACGCCAGCGCACGGACGCAGAAGGGGCGCAAGCAGGTTCAGCGCAGTTCTTCGCGGCGCAAGTCTTCTGCAGCGCAGCCCGAGCGTGCGCAGATGCCAGATCAGGTCGAAACCCGCGAGATCGCGGGTATGGACATCGTAGAGCCGCAAGGCGACGGCGATGATCCGCTGATCGCTGAAGGCTTTTCGCCTGACGTCACCGATGCCGATCAGCCAATGGCAGACGCGGATGCAGAGCAGCGCACAGCCCCCACCGAGGCGGAAACGCCCCCGATGGAAGCTGAGAGCGATGAACCTTATCGCGCCGCTGATCACGCGACAGAGCTCGATGAGAATATCGAAGCGGTTTCGGACGGCGATCCGGCCGAAGACATGCGGCCGCGCCGCAAGCCGCGCATGCGTCGCTACAAGATACAAGAAGTGATCAAGGTGCGCCAGATCATGCTTGTGCAGGTGGTGAAGGAAGAGCGTGGCAACAAGGGTGCGGCACTGACCACCTATCTGTCGCTGGCGGGGCGCTATTGTGTGCTTATGCCCAACACGGCACGTGGTGGCGGGATCAGCCGCAAGATCACGAATGCGGCGGACCGGCAGAAGTTGAAGGCGATTGCGGGTGAAATCGAAGTGCCGGAAGGTGCTGGCCTTATCATTCGCACCGCAGGGGCCAACCGAACCAAGGCCGAGATCAAGCGTGACTACGAATATCTCTTGCGGCTTTGGGAACAGATCCGCGATTTGACGCTGAAATCCATCGCCCCGACCCCGATTTATGAGGAAGGTGACCTCATCAAGCGGACCATCCGTGATCTGTATAACAAGAACATAGATGAGGTCCTTGTCGAGGGCGAGGCTGGCTATCGCGTCGCCAAGGACTTCATGAAAATGATCATGCCGTCCCACGCCAAGAATGTGAAGCTCTATCAGGACACGCTGCCGCTTTTTGCGCGGTATCAGGTCGAAAGCTATCTGGCCGGCATGTTCAACCCGACGGTGCAGCTTCCGTCCGGGGGGTATATTGTTATTGGTATCACCGAAGCCTTGGTCGCGATCGACATCAACTCTGGTCGCGCGACCCGCGAAGGCTCGATTGAGGATACGGCGGTCAAGACCAACCTCGAAGCGGCTGCGGAAATCGCGCGTCAATTGCGCCTGCGCGATCTGGCAGGGCTGATCGTGATCGATTTTATCGACATGGAAGAGCGCAAGAATAATGCGGCTGTCGAAAAACTGCTCAAGGAAAAGCTGAAAAACGATCGCGCGCGCATTCAGGTCGGCCGCATATCGGGGTTTGGCCTGTTGGAAATGAGCCGTCAGCGCCTGCGGCCGGGCATGCTGGAGGCGACAACGCAACCATGCCCCCATTGCCACGGCACAGGGTTGATCCGGTCTGATGACAGTATGGGCCTGACCGTTCTGAGGCAGATTGAAGAAGAAGGAACGCGCGGCAAATCGCGTGAAATCCTTGTACGCGCCCCGGCGGCGGTGGTGAATTTCATCATCAATTTCAAGCGCGAACATCTTGCACTGATAGAGGTCCGCTACGGGATGGCGGTGCGGCTGGAAGCCGATCCGCGCCTTGTGAGCCCTGATTTCGAGATCGAGAAGTTCAAGACAGCCACCCGGATTCCGGTACAGCAGGCCGAAGTCGTGTCAATTTCAAACACGCTGATGCAGGATCTGGACGATACGACCCCGATCGAGGAAGACGAAGACGAGGCTGAGGATATACAATCCGAAGCAACCGCCCCCGAGAATGGCGAGCAGCCGCGCAAGAAACGGCGTCGGCGTCGGCGCAAGCGGGGTGGTGGGGCCAACGGGGCGGAAGAGGCGCAGACCGGGCAAGAGGAACTTCCAGAGCTTTCTGCATCCAACGACACGCCAGAAGCCGTTGAAAGTGACACTGTCGCAGCGCCCGATGAGAGCGCAGACCCCGCCGAGGTGCCAAAGCCTGCGCCCAAGCGCAGAAGCCGCTAATCCACTGCCAAGTCAAAACCTGTAGAAGCGGACGCGCCAGCGGATATGACGGATGCGGCCAGCGCCGCCCCGGCAATGCCTGACGAAGCGGCAAAGACTGAAGCGGATGTCAGCGCAGCCGAAGCGCCTGTTAAGCCAAAACGTACCCGGCGCAAACCCCCAGCGAAGAAGGCGCCGGTTGCGGAAGCAGAAACGGTGTCTGTTGACGCCAAAGCAGCAGAGGCGACTGTCGCCGAAACGCCTGCCGAAGGTGTTGCACCAGAGACATCAACCGCTGACGTGACCGCAGCGGCCCCTGATGAAAAGGCTTCTGAAGCTCTGCCTGTGGCTCCAGAGGCAGCAGAAACGGTTGACCCATCCGTAACCACCTCAGCCGAGCCGGAAGAGCCACAGGATCAACCGCAGCCTGCGGCCGTGACGCCGGAAGAAACTGTCGAAAAGCCTGAGCCCGACGCGAAGCCAGCCAGGAAACGGCTGGGATGGTGGGCAGCGCGGTCGTGAATTCAGTAGTTGCGGGGCTTGTGTCCTTGTCCCGCAACTGCGACATGGTTTCGCATCGCACTCAATCGTGACAGGGGCAGGCGTGACGATCACGTATCGACGCTGTATGTCCTTCTGGGAGCGATTGGCCGGAGAAGCGCAGGATGTTTGGAATAGACGTTTTTGATGCGGGTCTGGTGGCAGCACTGACAATTGCATTCGGTGCGGGCATCCTGTCATTCCTGTCACCCTGCGTGCTGCCGATCGTACCGCCATATCTGGCCTATATGGGCGGCATCTCCATGAAGGAACTGACAGAAGAGGGCGCAGCCTCGCGCCGTGCGATCCTGCCTGCGGTGTTTTTCTTTCTGGGTCTGTCGACCGTGTTTCTGCTTTTGGGGTTCACAGCCTCGACCATGGGGCATCTGTTTTTGCGCAATGCCGAGCTCTTTGGCAAGATCGCCGGCGTGGTGGTGATTGGCTTTGGCCTGCATTTTTTGGGCGCGTTCAGATATCTTGCCCAGAGCATGGAACGTGTGATGTTGCGGGCAGAGGTAACTCCGCCCGGGTTCCTGTCTGCTTCGGTGCTGTCGCGTGACCTGCGCTTTGATGCGGGCGATCGCGGCGGATCAGCCTTCGGGGCGTATATTCTTGGCCTTGCCTTCGCCTTTGGCTGGACGCCATGCATCGGGCCGGTTCTGGGGGCGATCCTGACGCTTGCCGCAACCGAGGCGACCGTGACACGGGGCACTGCGATGCTGGGGGTTTACGCGCTGGGACTTGGCTTGCCATTCCTGCTTGCCGCGATTTTTGTGCAGCGTTCGATGGGGCTGATGAAAAAACTCAAGCAGCATATGTCCTTGATCGAAAAGACAATGGGTCTTTTGCTGCTGGTGGTTGGTCTGGCGCTCGTCTCGGGTGCGTTCTCGGCGTTTTCATGGTGGTTGCTGGAAACCTTCCCGGCCATGCAGCGCCTTGGGTAGGGTGCATTTGTGCGTGGCTGAGGTTTGGACCACCAGACGGCACGAAATAGGGCAGGGCGTCTGAACAGAGTTCAGTTTCGGACATGCATCAAGGTTCGGTCACCGCAGTCCAATTTCTGCAAGCGCCGCGTCAAGTTCCGGCGGAAGCCGGTCATCGCCCTTGCGGATTTCTGGCAGATCGGCAGGGGCGTCTTTGGCCTGCAGATACCGCCATCCCTGAAAGGGTCGTCTGGGGGCGGCAACTGTCCGGGTTATCGCCGGATCAAGGACGATGCCGCAGCGTATGATCCCATCTGCCCCTGTAATCTCGTCCAGCCGACGGATGCGTTGTCTGGCAAGAACCACACCCTTGAACACCCAGAACAGCGATCCGCCATTCAGCAGCTCATCCGCCCGCTTGGGCCACATGCGCGTCACATGACGTGGAAGCCCGTCTGGCCCAAGGGCGCGCGGGTCTTGCTGCCAACGGGACAGATCCTCGACCTGTTCCGCCCCGACACAGAGTTTTATGAGGTGCAACGTCCCTGACATGCCCTTGATCTAGCGTTTCCGGCGGCGCGTGCAAGGACCCAAATGCGTTGACCGAAGCACCCACGCGCCTTATCTTGTGGCACTCATGCATCACACCGCAAAGGATACGCGCAATGAGCCGTTTTGCAGCCCCGATTGCGGAACAGATCTGGGATATGAAATACCGCTTGAAAGCGGCCGACGGAACAGCGATTGATCAGAGTGTCGAGGACACATGGCGCCGCATTGCCCGCGATCTTTCCCGAGTTGAATCCGACCCTGGCCATTGGGAAGACAAGTTCTACGCCGCTTTGGAAGACTTCAAATTCCTGCCGGCAGGACGCATCACGGCCGGGGCGGGAACTGGCAGATCGGTCACCCTTTTCAACTGTTTCGTGATGGGCACCATCCCTGACAGCATGGGGGGAATTTTTGAAATGCTCAAGGAAGCCGCCCTGACGATGCAGCAGGGCGGCGGCATAGGGTATGATTTCAGCACGATCCGACCTAAAGGGGCACCTGTCTCTGGTGTCGCGGCTGATGCATCGGGGCCGTTATCCTTCATGGATGTATGGGATGCGATGTGCCGCACGATCATGTCGGCAGGCTCGCGTCGGGGCGCGATGATGGCGACGATGCGTTGCGATCATCCCGATATAGAGGATTTCATTGCCGCCAAGCAGGATGCGGCCCGGCTGCGCATGTTCAACCTTTCGGTTCTCGTGACAGACAACTTCATGAAGGCAGTCAAAGCAGACGCGCCCTGGGATCTGGTCTTTGGGGATCGCGTCTACCGGACTTTGCCCGCACGGGACCTGTGGAACCGGATCATGCGCGCAACCTATGATTACGCCGAACCGGGGGTTATCTTCATTGACCGTATCAACGCAGCCAACAACCTCAGCTACTGCGAGACGATTGCCGCGACCAATCCCTGCGGAGAACAACCCCTGCCGCCCTATGGCGCCTGCCTGCTTGGCTCTGTGAACCTTGCCCGGCTGGTTGAAAATCCCTTCAGCGCTGACGCGTCGCTCGATCTGAAGCAGCTTGACAATCTGGTGCGTGTCGCGGTCCGGATGATGGACAATGTGGTCGATGTCAGCCGCTTTCCGCTGGACGCGCAGGCGCAGGAGGCCAAGGCCAAGCGCCGCATCGGGCTGGGTGTGACCGGGCTGGCTGATGCGCTCTTGATGGTAGGTCTGCGCTACGGGTCCGATGCGGCGGTCACGCAACTTGATCGCTGGATGCATGCAATCGCGCGCGCAGCCTATCTCGCCTCGGTTGACCTCGCGCGGGAGAAGGGCGCTTTCCCGCTGTTCGATGCAGAGGCCTTCCTAGCCTCGGGGACCATGCAGGCAATGGCCGACGACGTGCGAGAGGCTATAGCTCAGCATGGGATCCGGAATGCCCTGCTCACCTCCATCGCCCCGACCGGGACGATCAGCCTCTATGCCGGAAATGTCAGTTCCGGGATCGAACCTGTGTTCGCATATGAATATACCCGCAAGGTGCTTCAGAAAGATGGCGCGCGCCGGGAAGAAAAGGTTGAGGATTTCGCAGTCCGCCTGTGGCGCGACATGCATGGCGAGGCAGATCTGCCTGCCTATTTTGTCAATGCCCAGACGCTTGATCCCATGGATCATGTCCGCATGCAGGCAGCGGCCCAGAAATGGGTGGACAGTTCTATTTCCAAGACCATCAACTGTCCCGAAGATATCGGCTTTGATGCGTTCAAGGATGTCTATATGGCAGCATGGGATCTGGGCTGTAAGGGATGTACCACCTATCGTCCGAATGCGGTGACAGGATCCGTGCTATCGGTTGCGGAAAATGTCGATGCCGCACCCGAGGCAGACAAGGGCGCGGATGTCGTCTATCTTTCCACGCCTTTCGACCGCCCCGAGGCCCTGGAGGGCCATACTTACAAGCTCAAATGGCCCGGTTCCGAACATGCCATCTATGTCACGATCAATGATACAGTCATTAACGGACATCGGCGCCCCTTCGAGATTTTCATCAATTCCAAGAATATGGAACATTTCGCCTGGACCGTGGCGCTGACCCGGATGATCTCGGCGGTTTTCCGGCGTGGCGGCGATGTCTCTTTCGTGGTCGAAGAGTTGAAGGCAGTCTTTGATCCCCGCGGCGGGGCCTGGGTTCAAGGCCGATATATCCCGTCCATCCTTGCGGCCATAGGGGGGGTGATCGAACAGCACCTGGTTCGCATCGGCTTCATCGCGGGCGAGGGGCTTGGCCTGAAATCGGATCCAGAGGCAGCGCGCCTGTCCACAACCACGCCCTCCCGCGCCCGCGCTTGCACAGCCTGCGGTGCACCGGAAATGATAATGATTGAAGGCTGCATGACATGCAGAGCCTGTGGCCACTCCAAATGTGGCTGACGATGTAGCTGGGCACCTTGAAACTGAAAGCAATTAAAGTCCATTTTGGGCTTAAAATTGTCCACTCTGAAAGCACAACGTGTCCATCGGGTATTTTTGGCCAGGAAATAGGCGCTTCGGGCGCCTTTTACCGGAAAAGGTGCCCTTGGATGTCGATGAAGGCCTTTCGGATCTCGGCGACAGATCCGAGGGCCGCCTTTGCGTCGTTCGTGCCGCCATACCGGATGCGCAGGAAGTCCCGGATCTTCCGGAGCGACAGTTCCTCGACTCCATGCACCTCGTAGGCTTGAAGGACATAGTCCAGGAACTGACGCATCTCAAACTCGTAGCCCCCGAGGCCGCTTGACCGTGCCGCACCGGCGCGCTGCGCGCGGGCCAGCGGTGCCAGTGTGAAGCGCACGTAGGCCAGT
>SKWJ01000067.1 GCA_007128995.1 Paracoccaceae bacterium | reverse complement strand
GCCGGAATCACATTGGGGTCGATCACCTCCCCCAGGTCTTGCCATTCTGCGGCGATCAATTCGGCAAGCTGGACAGTTGGCACCACCAACGCGGCTTTCGCCGGTGTCTTCAGCGCCCGCCCGTCCAGCAGCACGGTATACCCGCCTTCCATCGGCGCGATTGCCGCCTCTTTCCAGAAACGTTTGCGCACCCAACCACTCATTCCGAAGTTCCTTCCCATATATGATGCAATGCCGCTGGCAGTGCCGCAAATTCACCTATGACATTCGCCCCGAGCACGCTTGCCGGATGATAACCCCACGATACCCCCAGAGCATGAACCCCAGCAGATCGGGCCATTTCCATATCATACCGCGTGTCCCCCACCATCACCGCGCAGGACGCATCAATCCCGGTTTCCCTAAGGCACGACAGAAGCATGGAAGGATGCGGCTTTGACGGATGGTCATCCGCAACCTGCACTGTCGCAAAAAGCCGGGTCCAGCCATGGGCCTGCAAGATCGCATCCAGCCCGCGCCGTGATTTTCCGGTGGCGATGCCGAAAACCACCCCATCCTGACGCGCAAGCATCTCGAGCGCCATGGCAGCGCCCGGATAAAGTGGCGAAAGATGGGTCGCCCTTAACCCGCTGAACGCCAGCTTGTAACCTGTCACCAGACTGGCCTGCTCGGCCTTGTTCAGATCAGGCACCAGTTGCGCGATCGCCTCTGGAAGCGACAGCCCCACAATACCCAGAACCTCCGCGCGCGGCGGCGATGCAAGGCCCTGTGCGGCGAAAGCCTGCGTCATGGCAGCCAGAATATGTGCCTGGCTGTCCACAAGCGTGCCATCGACGTCAAAGACCACCAGACGCCGGGTCATACATCCTCGAACGGATCTGTCGGCACGTCGGTGGCCCGCCAACCGAACAAGTTCCAGCTTTGCGCCATATGGTCGGGCAGCGGCGCTGTCAGCTCCAGCATTGCCCCGGTGACCGGATGCTCCAGTCGCAGCGAGCGTGCGTGCAGATGCATGTTGCGGCTGATGGCACCGCCAACACCTGCCCCCCAGCCATCGCCCAGATTCTCTTGCCCTGACCCGCCATATTTTCCATCCCCAAGGATCGGGTTGCCCAACTCAGCCATATGCGCACGCAATTGGTGGGTCCGCCCGGTAATGGGTGACAGCGCAACCCATGCCGCGCGGCTTCCCAACCGCTCGAGCACGGCATATTCCGTCTGCGCGCGCTTTGCACCTTCGGTCTTTTCCACGTCTGCCGGATGGATGCAGCGCATCTTCTCTCCGGTTTCGCGGCTACCTGCTTTCAGCAGCCCGTAGCGGATAGTGCCCTTCAGCGGCTGTGGCACACCCGCAACCAGCGCCCAATAGATCTTGCGGGCCGCGCGATGCCGGAACGCGTCGGCAAGCCGGCGTGCAACCCGGGGCGTGCGGGCCAGCAACAGGACGCCCGAAGTATCCTTGTCCAGCCTGTGCACCAGCATCGGGCGTTCCTTGTAATCGAACATCAGCGCCTCGGCCAGCCCATCGACATGGCGTGTTCCCTGGCCGCTCCCTCCCTGCGATGGCAAACCAGGCGGCTTGTTAAGAGCGATGATATGCTGATCCTTCCAGATGACAGCCGATTGGATCATCTCTGCATCTGTCCGCGTGATGCGTGGCTTTGCAGCTTGTGGCGCAGCCTCGCCCTCGGGCAATGGCGGAATGCGCACGGCCTGTCCGGGCTGAACCCGTGTCGACGCCTTGACCCGCCCGCCATCGACGCGAATGTCACCCTTGCGGCAGGCCTTCTCGATCAGTCCTTGGGTGATTTGCGGGAACTGCCGCTTCAGCCAGCGATCAAGCCGCTGCTCACCGTCCTCTGATCCCACTGTGACTGTCTGCACACCTGCCATGGCTGCCCCCTGCGTTACGCCCTCCCTTTTGCTGGGCACCGGGCCAATGTCAACTGCTGCACACCTATATCAGGCGCGCATTGGCCATGCCCTGTCAGGGCTCAGCCCGTTTCGCGCGTTGCTTGACGAACCAGTCAAGCCGTTTTCCAAGGTCACGCTCAAACCCGCGCGCCACCGGCTGATAGAATACTGGTCGTTTGACAGCCTCAGGAAAGTAATTTTGACCGGAAAACCCATCTTCGGCGTCATGATCATAGGCATAGCCTGTCCCGTAGCCTTCCTCTTTCATCAATCTGGTTGGCGCATTCAATATGTGTTTTGGCGGAGCGTGAGAGCCAGTCTGCCGTGCCAGTCTGGCCGCTGCTTTCCAGGCCACATAGCCTGCATTCGACTTTGGTGCGAGCGCCAGATAGATCACAGCCTGCGCCAGCGCCAGATCTCCTTCCGGGCTGCCAAGTCGCTCATAGCACTGCCATGCCTCCAGGCAGATGGCCTGTGCCTGCGGATCGGCCAGACCGATATCCTCGACGGCCATGCGCGTCAGGCGACGGGCCAGATAGCGTGGGTCTTCGCCCCCTTCGATCATCCGGGCCAACCAGTACAGGGCCGCGTCCGGGTCTGACCCGCGTACCGATTTGTGCAAGGCAGATATCAGGTTGTAATGGGCGTCGCCCGACTTGTCGTACTGTGCCGCACGCCGCATCAGACGGTGCGACAACGCTGCACTGTCCAGCTTTCCCGGCACTTTCCAGCCCATGACCTGCTCGATCAGGTTCAACAAGGCGCGCCCATCCCCATCTGCCATCTCAAGAAGTGCTTCACGCGCCGGCCCATCAAGAGGCAATGCGCGATCTGCGGATTTTTCGGCACGCTGCGCCAAACGCTCGAGCGCCGCAAGCGACAAGCGTGTCAGCACGATCACCTGCGCGCGCGAGAGCAGCGCTGAATTCAGTTCGAAAGACGGGTTTTCAGTGGTCGCCCCCACAAGCGTGATGGTTCCGTCCTCCATCAGCGGCAGGAAGCTGTCCTGCTGTGCCTTGTTGAAGCGGTGGATCTCGTCAACAAAAAGCAAGGTCCCGCGGCCATTCTGGCGGTGCAGTTTCGCTTGCTCGAACAGCTTTCGCAGATCCTGGACACCCGTGAAGATTGCACTGATCTGCGTGAAATGCAGGTCGGTTTCCTGGGCCAGCAATCTGGCGATGGTTGTCTTTCCAACGCCGGGTGGCCCCCAGAATACAATCGATGTCAATCGCTTCGATGCCAACATTGTGCCGAGTGGGGATTCCGGCCCCAGCGCCTGCTCCTGCCCGATGACCTCGGACAGGTTGTTCGGGCGCAACCGATCTGCCAACGGGCGCGGGGCGCTGTCAGGCACGGCTGAGGGCTGGTCAAACAGGTCTGGCATGAAATTCAGTCTATCCCTGATCGCGGGCGGTAGGAAGGGCGGCGGGGCTATCGCAGTCTGCGCGTCCTGATGCGCACTGGCGCGCGTAACGCGAAAGGCCCGCAGCTTGCGCGCGGGCCTTGCTTGATCCGGTACATTGCCGATGCAGCTTATTCTGCGTTCAGCTCTGCTTCCAGCCGTGCAAGATCGGCTGCGCCCTTGGCCGCCACATCGCGCTCGACGAATTCGATAATGGCCATTGGGGCCATGTCGCCATAGCGAAACCCTGCCTTCAGAACGCGCACATAGCCGCCCTGACGTTCCTTGTAGCGCGGCCCAAGCGTTTCGAACAGCTTGGCGACGTGCATATCCTGCTTCAGTTGCGCGGCTGCCTGACGGCGGGCATGCAGATCGCCCCGTTTGGCCAACGTGATCAGCTTCTCGATGATCGGGCGAAGTTCCTTGGCCTTTGGCAGGGTGGTCTTGATTTGCTCATGTTCAATAAGCGAGCCGGCGAGGTTTGCAAACAGTGCCTTGCGGTGCTCATGTGTGCGGTTAAGCCGACGGTATCCTCTGGCGTGACGCATGTCATCTTCTCCTATAAGTTCATTTTACTTTGTCTGGCCGGGGCTGCGTGACCTCGGCTCTCCTTGGGGCAGAATGCCCGGTAGTTGCAAGGCGCAGGCGATGCCTGCACCCTGCCATATTATCAGAACTGGTCCTCGAAGCGTTTGGCCAGATCGTCAATATTCTCTGGTGGCCACTCTTCGACATCCATGCCCAGATGAAGCCCCATGCCTGACAGGACTTCCTTGATCTCGTTCAGCGATTTGCGCCCGAAATTCGGCGTGCGCAGCATCTCTGCTTCGGTCTTCTGGATCAGATCGCCAATATAGACGATGTTATCGTTCTTCAGGCAGTTCGCGGAACGTACAGACAATTCCAGCTCATCGACCTTTTTCAGCAAGAGCGGGTTGAATTCCAGACCATCATCATCGTCCTTCGATCCGGCTGCTTCCGGCTCGTCGAAGTTGACAAAAATCTGCAACTGGTCCTGCAGAATACGCGCGGCATAGGCAACCGCATCTTCCGCGCTGACCGAACCATCTGTCTCGACCTTCATGGTCAGCTTGTCGTAATCCAGAACCTGCCCCTCGCGGGTTGGCTGAACTTCATAGCTGGCCTTCTTCACAGGCGAGAACATGGCATCGATCGGGATCAGCCCGATCGGCGCGTCTTCGGGCCGGTTTTTGTCGGCCGAGACGTAACCTTTGCCAGTATTCACGGTCAGTTCCATGTAGACAGAAGCCCCGTCATCGAGATGACAGATCACCTGATCCGTGTTCAGGATCTCGATCCCTGCGGATGTCTGGATATCCCCCGCCTTGACCACGCCCGGTCCCTGTGCCGAGATCGAAATGCGCTTCGGCCCTTCGACATCCATGCGCAGGGCAACGGATTTCAGATTAAGAACGATATCCGTGACATCTTCACGCACACCGGCCACCGACGAAAACTCGTGCAGCACATTGTCGATCTGCACCGAAGTGATTGCTGCTCCTTGCAACGAGGACATCAGCACACGGCGCAGCGCATTGCCAAGTGTCAGGCCGAAGCCGCGCTCAAGCGGCTCAGCCACAACCGTGGCCTGACGCAACGGGTCAGAGCCGGTTTTTACCTCCAACTGCGAGGGTTTGATCAATTCTTGCCAATTTTTGTGGATCATGCGTGTCGCCTCCATTCCTGTCACTGCGCCATGTCCTTAACGCAGCAACGCCCGAGGATCTAAAATGACGAAAACAGGCCGCGTGATGCACACGGCCTGCCTAGTATCTGTAAGCTGTCAGACGCGACGACGCTTTGGCGGGCGACATCCGTTATGCGCCATAGGCGTCACATCACGGATCGACGTGATGTTGAATCCTGCCGCAGCCAGAGCGCGCAAGGCCGACTCACGCCCCGAACCGGGGCCCTGAACCTCGACTTCAAGCGTCTTCACGCCATGTTCCTGCGCCTTCTTGCCTGCATCTTCTGCGGCCAGCTGTGCAGCATAGGGTGTCGACTTCCGCGACCCCTTGAACCCCATCGTGCCTGCAGACGACCACGAAATCGCGTTGCCCTGCACATCGGAAATCAGGATCTTGGTGTTGTTGAAGCTGGAATTCACATGCGCAACGCCAGCGGCGATATTCTTGCGAACCTTGCGCTTCACGCGCGTTTTTTCACGAGCCATTGATCTGCCCTTCCCTTACTTCTTCTTGCCAGCGATGGCTTTTGCGGGACCTTTGCGCGTGCGCGCATTGGTGTGGGTGCGCTGACCGCGCACGGGCAGATTGCGGCGATGCCGCAGGCCGCGATACGACCCCATGTCCATCATGCTTTTGATGTTCATCTGGACTTCGCGCCGAAGATCACCTTCAACAGTATAATTGGCATCAATATGTTCACGCACGGACAAAACTTCAGCATCCGAAAGCTCATTGATGCGGCGGGCCACATCAATGCCGACGGCTGTGCAGATTTCCATTGCGGCTTTGGGACCAATGCCATGAATATAGGTCAACGCGATGGGAACGCGCTTTCCAGTCGGGATATTTACGCCAGCAATACGTGCCACGCGGGTATTTCCTTTCGTTGCGGTTCCGTAATTCCAGAACCTTTTTTCACAACACGGGCCGGATGCCCGCGTGCATCAAAAACAAAACACGCCCCATGTCTGAGGCGCGATTCGTCACTCGAGATTGTCGCCTAAGTCGTTTTGGTCGCCGCGTCAAGGGCGGGCGAACATCGCATCGCCTGGACGTGTCTGCAACACGACAAGACCCTTCCCCTACAAGGGTACCTGCCAGGCGCTGCAGTGCGCCAGACAGGCAAGAGGCAGTGCCCCCTAGCGCCGTGACGGAGCTTTGGGCTTTCCAGCCGGCGCACCGCGTTTGCGGCCTTTGCCCCGAAGCTGCGACTTCTCCAGCAGACCCTCATACTGGTGCGCCACCAGATGAGACTGCACACGGTTGATCGTATCCATTGTCACAGAGACAACGATCAGCACCGACGTCCCGCCGAAATAGAACGGAATCGCCAGTTGTCCGCGCAGGATCTCTGGCAAAAGACAGACGGCGGCCAAGTAGATGGCCCCAACTGTCACAATCCGGGTCACGACATAATCAAGATACTCTTCTGTCCGCTTTCCGGGCCGGATACCGGGAATGAACCCGTTCTGGTTCTTCAGATTCTCCGCTACATCCTCGGTCTTGAACGACACGTTCTGGGTATAGAAAAACGTGAAGAAGATGATCATCGCCGTGAAGAACGCAAGATAGGCAGGTTGGCCCGGCCCGAAATAGGCCAGTACCGTCGCCATCAGCTCGCTTTGTGAATTGCCGGAAAAGGTGGCAATCGTCGTCGGCAACAACAGCAAGGACGAGGCAAAGATTGCCGGGATCACATTTGCCGGGTTCACCTTGATCGGCAGATGCGATGCACCGCCATCAAACATCTTCATCCCCACCTGACGGCGCGGATACTGGATCGTGATCTTTCGAATCGCCCGTTCCATGAACACAACGAATGCAATCACGGCGATCACCATTATGATCACCCCGATGATGACCGCAGGCGCGATGTCACCTGTCCGACCCTGAGCGAAGAACTGCGCAAGGGCTGCAGGAATCTCGGCGATGATTCCGACGAAGATGATCAGCGAAATACCGTTCCCGATCCCGCGCTCGGTGATCTGCTCGCCAAGCCACATCAGGAACATGGTTCCACCGACAAGGGTGATGACGACTGCTGCACGGAAAAACCAGCCCGGATCTGTCGCAAGATCCCCGGCCTCGAGCGAGACAGCCAACCCATAGGATTGGCCTGTAGCGAGGAGCACGGTCAGATACCGGGTGTACTGGTTCAGCTTGCGCCGCCCCTGTTCCCCTTCTTTCTTGAGCTGCTTCCAGGGTTCATACATCGCGCCCACAAGCTGCACGATGATAGCGGCGGAAATATAAGGCATGATACCAAGAGCAAAAATGCCCATCCGGCTGATCGCACCGCCAGTGAACATGTTGAGCATGCCACCCAATCCGGAAGCTGCCTCATCCATGAATTCGCGCAACGCGACCCCGTCAATGCCGGGAACGGGGATATAGGTCCCGATCCGGTAGACGATCAGTAGCCCGAGCGCAAAGAAGATGCGGCGGCGCAGGTCCGTAGCCTTGGTGAGCGCCCCCCAGCTTGAATTGGCTGCGAGTGAATCAGAAGCAGATGCCATGCGCGTCTCTCTCTGTCATGTCAGCGCCGCCAGACCGGGGTCCGGTCGGCGGCGCGAAAACCCTTAGGCAGATGATGTAAGGGGCCGAAGCGCCCCCCACAACCATTATTCGGCTGCCGCCGCGTCCTTTTTAGCCGCAGGCGCGACGATTTCGAGCGTGCCACCCGCCTTTTCAACTGCATCGCGTGCGGAGGCAGATGCCCCTGCAACCTGCAGGTTGACCTTCGAGGTGATCTCGCCCTTCGCAAGCACGCGCACGCCATCGAGCTTCCGGCGCACCAGACCCGAAGCAACCAGCGCGTCCTCAGTAATTGTGCCGGATGCGTCCAGCTTGCCCTCGGTGATGAATTTTTCGATCAGGCCAAGATTTACAACCGCATAAGATTTGCGGTTCGGCTTGTTGAAGCCACGCTTGGGAAGACGCATGTAGAGCGGCATCTGGCCGCCTTCATACGAATTGATCGCCACACCAGAGCGCGATTTCTGACCCT
>SKWJ01000348.1 GCA_007128995.1 Paracoccaceae bacterium | reverse complement strand
TTCGTGCCTGACCCGGCCAAGGTGACGGGGTGCCCCGTCAGCCGTCCAAGTCGGGAGGCATAACGTGCAACAAACGCGCGATCGCTGCGCTGGGTGGCTGCTGGCACAGACGCGCCGAATTCCAGCCCCATGCGCACGGGCTCTTGCCAGCGCCGCAAGCTGGATGGCGTCGCACGTTCGATGATCCTGTTGCCAACAAAGGTATACTCATCATAAAGCGCGATCTGAACAAAGACTTCTTCGAGGTCGCGGTCCGAGAAGGGAAGATCCGTCGGGTTTCGGGTCTGGCGCAAAAGGCCGTTGCCTAGCCTTTGCGCTTCGAGCGATTTGAAATATGCTGAGATGTTATCGCGCTGAGCCGGTGGCTCTGTGATGCGCGGCCGGTTGGGTACCGGCGCGGTAGGCCCTGCCTGGGCTGGCGCTTCAATCGCACTGGGCGCAACGTCACAGGCCCCGATGGCCATGACGCAGCCAAGAGCCAGCGTCAGGCGCTGAACGACGTGATGCTGTATGGTCTGCATATCCCGGATCATTGTCGATCAGCTGTTGATGTGTTGCGCCGCAGCTTCATCTTGCGCGCGTGCCGAAGCTAGTGAGTTACGAAGCTCAGCTTCCATCTTGGAAAGCTCCTCTTCGGCAACAATGCGTTGGGCACGCCCTGCATCGGCAATTCCCAAGCTGTCTTCGATCGTGGCAATCAATGTTTCATTCGCCTGCTTGATTGCGTCGATATCGAACACGCCACGTTCCACTTCTTCGCGTATCTCACGGTTTGCGGTACGCAGGTTTTCGGCATTGGCTGTGAGCAAGTCATTGGTGAGGTCATTGGCCGCGCGCACGGATGCCGCAGCTTCGCGCGAGCGTTGGATCGTCAATGCCTGCGCAAGCTGGGTTTCCCATAGCGGGACTGTGTTCACCAAGGTCGAGTTGATCTTTGTCACCAGCGATTTGTCATTTTCCTGCACCAGACGGATTGAGGGCAACGATTGCATAGTTACCTGGCGTGTCAGCTTCAGATCGTGCACGCGCCGCTCAAGATCGTCGCGGGCAGCCCTTAGATCGCGCAATTCCTGTGCTCTGAGGATCTTGTCGCTCTCTTCAGCGCTTTCCACTTCTGCTTCACGAGCTGGTATGTCGGTCGCATCCAACTCTTTCACTCGGGCTTCGCCCGCCGCGATGTAAAGCGCAAGCTCGTGATAGAATTCGAGAGTTTTCTCGTAGAGCTTGTCCAGCGCTTTTATGTCTTTCAACAGTGCTGTTTCGTGGCCCAGAAGCTGGTTTGTGATCCGGTCGATCTGGCCCTGAACTGTCGCAAAGCGTTCCTGGAACCTGACAATGGGCGCAACTTTCCCAGTCAGCCGTTCCCACCAGCTGGGTTTGCGGCGCATGTCCAGTTCGGACACGGAAAAGCCGCGAAGGGTCGTGACCATTTCACGCAAGCCATCGCCCGCGGGGCCAAGATCCTTATTCTGGACATCCGCAAGCATCGCCTGGCTGATTTGCTGCAGATCCATCTGTGCGCGAGATCCGAAGCCAATGATCGTGCTGGTCTGGGACATGTCGATTTCGCGCATCCGGTCCCGGATCGCGTCTGCCTGCTCGGGTGATGCTTCGTCAAGGATGACCGCATTGGCGGAAGGATCAGCCAGCGGCGTCTCGACAAGGTCAGTTATTTCTCGGGTCAAGCTCTGTGCCTGTTCGCGGGTGGTCTGCGCCATGTAATGTCCTCTCTTCCCTGCGTTCTCTTTGGCAAACTTGTCATCAGTGTAACAGTTCCTCAGGAATCGCGGCGAAGCCCTTCCCGGTCCAGCCGCTCCCGTAATACTTCGATCTCGATATCCAGCGCGACACGGTCATCCGCAAGCAGTGCATCGCGGCGCAGCGCGAAGCGGTTTTCAAGATCATCCAACAGTGCTTCATACTCGCTTCGTGCAGTCTTGTCCTGATGTCTTGCGTAGAAATCCGCGAATTTCACAGTCGCGTCCCGCGCACCGATCAGGTAGATCCCGAGATAGCGGCGGGCCGCAGTCAACCTGCGCGGATCGTTTTCTATCTCACGGAAAAGCGGGCGGATGGTTTTGGCAAACTGCGCGACCCTGCTGATCAGACTGCGATCACCACTGCGCTGAATAGCCGTCTGCATCTCGGCCAGATGTCGTTCTGCCTCGGTAATGGCCTGTGCTGCCCGTTCGCCTTGAAACTGGTCAATGCCGTCGACCGTCTTGTCTTGCATCGGATCCAGTCCAAATGAACCCAGATGCAGCGCGGTGCCAAGCGCGCCGAGGACGACCGCGCCCTCTGGTCCAGTTCCGGCCGCTGCAAGCCCCAGCCCGAGCCCAGTTAGGACCGACCCGAACATCTTGCGCGGGATCGCAGGGCGTTTGGCCAGCTTTCGTGCGTTATAGGCGGCCTGCGCCAGCACCCCTTCACGCGTCAGCCACGCAGCGCCCAGCAAGAGCGCGAATGCGCCAAGGTGCAATGACAGTCCCGCAGGGTCCTGAAAAAACGCCTTGATCGCGAATATGAAAGGTAAAACGAATAACAGGTTCACACGCGCACCCACCGGGTGCGGGCGGTGTCTTCCTGATGCAGGCGTTGCGTCTCTTGACGCATTTGGGCTGTAGCGACCACCGAAGCGCTGACTCATGGTTCAGCCCCCCACCAACGCGACATAAATGATCAGGGCGATGAGCAGGGCAAACGATATCTTCTGAATCCCCGTGGTTCCCATGGCACATTTCCCCAATACAATATCTTCAACATAGGCAAGCTTCGGTCCCATTGTAAGAGGATAGAAAGTGCTTCGCTCAAATGCCGTTTCGACAAGCCCGTATTGCGCCTGCAAGCTGTTGGAGGCACCATCAGCGGCCTTCGTCCCTTCTCATCGGGAGGGGCTGGTTGGCTTTGCACGCTTGTGACCGGCCTGCCGATCCTGTCCAGCTGTGCGATCTTTCCGGCTGTCGGAGTCTTGTGCGTGGCGGTCACGCGTTGGCCCACCTTTTTTCGCTGTGGGCGCGCTGCGCGCTTTTGGGCGTCCTGTCAGGCGCCCCGGTTCCGCGGGGCCACCAAGCTGCTCGCGCAGAACCCGGGCTTTGACTTCTTCCACTGCGCCGCGCGCCAGCGTACCCAGCTGAAAAGGTCCATAGCTGATGCGGATCAGCCGGTTCACGCTTAGCCCGATATGCGTCAGTGCGCGCCGGATTTCACGGTTGCGCCCCTCGCGGATGCCGATGGTCAACCAAGCATTGGCACCTTTCTGCCGGTCGATGGCAATCTCCATCGGTTGGAATCTCTCGCCGTCAATCGTAACACCCCTCCGCAAAGGTATGAGCATCGTATCGTCCGGAGTGCCATTTACCCGGACGCGATACTTGCGCAACCATCCGGTGCTTGGCAATTCCAGCTTGCGTTTGAGCTCGCCATCATTCGTCAACAGTAACAACCCTTCCGAATTCAGATCCAGCCGCCCGACTGAAACCACCCTGGGCAGTTCCTCAGGCAGCGACTCAAAGACAGTGGGGCGGCCTTCGTCATCGCGTGTGGTGGTCACCAGTCCGAGCGGCTTGTGATACAGCCAGAGGCGCGCTGGCTCTGGCTGGGGCAGGGGCTTGCCATCGACCGTGATCCTGTCTTGTGGCCCGACATTCAGCGCAGGGCTGTCGATCCGCTTGCCATTCACACTGACCCGGCCTGCGGTTATGATCGCTTCTGCTTCCCGGCGCGAGGCCAGACCTGCACGGGCAAGGACCTTGGCGATCCGTGCAGGGGCATCGGGTGTATCTTTCTTGTCCATGATCATACCTTTTCTGTGGAGACTTTATACAGCAGGACAGCCAGCCACCGGGCGGCGCACCCTTGCGCGCGCGTCTCAGGGGGTCCAGGTCAGGAAATTGGCGATCATCCGCAACCCGGTGTCTTGTGACTTTTCGGGGTGGAATTGTGTGCCGATGATCGTGTCCCGCGCCACGATCGCCGTTACCGGTCCCGCATAATCGACATAGGCTAGTCGGTGCGCGGCATCCGCAACCTGAAACTGATAGGAATGCACGAAATAGGCATGACTGCCAGTTTCCACTCCCTCAAGCACAGGATGCAGATTTTCGATGACAAGATCATTCCAACCCATATGCGGGACTTTGAACCGCGGCTCTCCCGGTGTGATCCGTCGAACCTCGCCGCCGATCCATCCCAGACCTGCAACATCTTCATATTCGCGCCCAAGTGTCGCAAGCATCTGCATGCCGACACAAATCCCCATGAAGGGGATGGCGCGTCTGAGAACAGCATCTTCAAGTGCTTCAATCATTCCATCCACGGCACCCAGCGCACGCCGGCACGCCGGATAAGCGCCGTCCCCCGGCAACACGATCCTGTCCGCGCGCGCGACATCTTCAGTGCGGGCGCTCACGATCACGTTACCACCGCCGACCTCTTGCGCCATCCGTTGAAATGCCTTTTCGGCAGAGTGCAGATTGCCACTCTCGTAATCAACCAGTACTGTCAGCATCCGAGGTTACAACGCCCCCTTGGTCGAAGGGATCTCGTCGCCTTTGCGCGGGTCAGGTTCCACAGCCTCTCGCAATGCGCGCGCCAATGCCTTAAAGGCTGCCTCGGCGATGTGGTGCGAATTCAGCCCGTGCAGCTTGTCCATATGCAGCGTGATCCCGCCGTGACTGGAGAGTGCCTGAAAGAATTCGCGCACCAGTTCGGTGTCAAATGTTCCGATCCGTTCGGCCGGGAATTCGACGTTCCAGACCAGATATGGCCTGCCAGAGAGATCCAGCGCGCAGCGCAGTAACGCGTCATCCATTGCCAGATGGCAGGCACCGTATCGCCGGATCCCGCGTTTGTCGCCCAGCGCCTCGGTGAGCGCCTGACCCAAGGCAATGCCGCAATCTTCGACCGTATGGTGGTCGTCGATGTGCAGATCTCCTGTCGCCTTCAGAGTGATATCGACCAATGCGTGGCGCGCGAGTTGCTCAAGCATGTGATCGAAGAAACCGACACCTGTGTGACAGTCATACTGACCCGATCCATCAAGATTGAGGGTGACGGCTATCTCTGTTTCATTGGTCTTGCGGGAAATGCTGGCCTGGCGCATGGGCGATCCTCATTCTCGACTGCGCGCTGATCTATAGGCGCTTGCGCAGCGGGGGGGAAGGGGGCAATCTGCAAGACAGTTTGCCAGCGAGGACAGATATGACAGTACACATAGGGGCAGAGCCGGGTGCGATTGCCGAAACCGTGCTTATGCCAGGTGATCCGCTGCGCGCAAAATGGGCTGCAGACCGGTTTCTTTCAGAGGTGGTCTGTGTAAATCAGGTCCGTGGCATGTTGGGGTTTACCGGCCTGTGGCACGGGCAGAGGGTGACGATCCACGGGTCCGGCATGGGCATGCCATCGCTATCGATTTACGCCAATGAGCTGATCCGTGATTATGGAGCAAAAACGCTGATCCGCATCGGTTCAGCAGGAGCGATGCAGCCTCAGATCGCGATCCGCGATATTGTTCTGGCACAGGCCTGTACGACCGTGTCAACACCCTCGCGCGGGATATTCCGGGAAATCAACTTCGCGCCTTGCGCTGATTTCGATCTGCTTCATGCCGCGTATCGTGTAGCGCAAAAGCGAGAGGCGCCCGTCCATGTCGGGAATATCTATTCGTCGGATGTGTTCTATGACGAACGTCCCGATCTGAATGAGATCATGCAACGCCATGGTGTTCTATGTGTCGAAATGGAGGCGGCAGAGCTTTATGCAGTGGCCGCACGACACAAGGCGCGCGCCTTGGCGATACTCACAATTTCAGATCACCTGTTGACACATGAAGCGCTGCCCTCCTCTGAACGCGAACAAAGCTTTGCCGAAATGGTGGAGCTGGCCTTGCGGGCCGCATTTCCGGACGTTGCTGTGTCGTGACACTGTTGGTGGCTGCGGCGGTAGCTGGCAGTCCTGCAGCTGGCTGGCAGCTTTGCATAGCTATAGCGCGCGCATCGGGCCTTCGCGCAGGGTCGCCATCGTCATCAGGGTTCTGAGAGCCAGCTTTCTGGGCAGCAGAAAGCGTGGGGGTGGCTGTCGCGCAATAATCGGTGGGGCCTCTTGTGCGCCAAGCATTGCCTGTGCTGCCCGACGCCCGCCTTCAGACGCGGCAGCGACGCCATTTCCGTGCCACCCCATTGCAATCCACAATCCGGGCGCGCTCGGAACCGGACCGATATAGGGCGACAAAGATGCCATCAGACAGACCAGCCCATTCCAGGCATACTCGGTTTCCGCAGTTGCAAAATGAGGGAAGATCACCTCGAATTCTGCACGTGCCTTTTGCGCAAATTCAGCCACTGACGCCGGATGGAATGACAGGCCGCCACGGGTTCCAAACAGGAACCGATTGTCTGGCAGAAGGCGAAAATAATGCAACATCAGGCGATTGTCATACGCCATCAGGGTGCGCGTCCACCCTTGCGCACTCAATTCTGTGATGCTCAGTGGGCGGGTCACCATGATATTCGAGATCGCTGGCAGCCACCGTCCCGCAAGCCAGGGAATCAGCGTTTCATCGCTATACCCGTTTGTTGCCATGAGGACCTTTTTGGCCCGGACCTGTCCGCGCGCTGTGCGAAGCAGCCAGCCATCACCGTCAGGTTGAATTGCCTGCACTGCACTGTCGCCATGAATCCTCGCTCCGGCGCGCATTGCAGCGTCGGCAAGGCCTGTGACATAGGCATAGGGATGCAGGCCGAAGCCGCAAGAAACGAGACGCCCACCATAATAGGCCGCAGTCTGCAACCCTTCGTTTTTCAGGTCCAAGCGGTCAAGAAGCCGTGCATTTCCGGGCAGCGGTTCATTTTTCAGAGCATACCACCGACGGGGCGTATCAGCCAGCAGCAGTTCGCCCCCCTCGCACGGCTTCGCGTCAATGTGGTAGCGTTCCAGATTGTCGCGCACCCGTTCGATGGCACGGATTTCAAAACTCTCCCAATTGGCGGTGGCCTCTGGTCCGAAGCGTCGTCGGATCGTGGCAGCACTGAGGCGCGCGCCTCCAAGGCAGCAAAACCCACCATTGCGTCCTGACGCACCCCCACCCGGTTGCGCGGCATCCAGAAGCGTGACATCGGCGCCGTAGCCTTCAACGAGCTCCAATGCTGCGTTCAGTCCTGCATAGCCAGCACCGATGATCGCGATCTCGGTGCGATGGGACGTTTCCAGCGGGGGGTAATGTCGCGCCGCTGGTGCTGAAGCACGCCAATATGTCTCTGGCCAGGTTGAAACGTCATATCCTTCTGGTTCGTAGAACATCGTATCCTGCCATCGCCTGCTTTCTTGAGCTTGCCTTAAGCGTATATGTGGTGATCGCGAGCGCACAGTCTGAAATCGGAACCGAAGCTGCCTTGGCCGCGCCTGTCAAAAGAGTATCGCATGCGGGTCCTCAGATGCCAGTGGCAAAGCACGTCGATTGGTCATATGTGCAGAACGTAGAAAACGGGTCGTCCAAGTGTTCTCGGGTGGTTTGCGGCTATTCCGAGGGTGAGAGCACGGCCAAGGATGGACATGCACGGACAGACCTGATTGTGTTTGGGTCCAGTGAAAGGACGCGGATGATCAAACTTTTTCTTCTTCTGGTGGGCGCAGCGGCGGTAATGCTTTTCGTCTATGTCAGGGTTGCGCCCTCCGAGCCTGCGCGCTGGCACGAAGACCCGCGTCTGGTAACGCGGCCGAACACGCCAAATTTCTATCTGGTCCGGATGGTGGGCGGCGATGCCATGCCTCAGGTTTTTCAGAGATCTGTCCAAGATTTGGCCAAAGCTCTTGATGCTATTGCGCGCGCCGATGGTGCAGCTCTTCTGGCCGGATCGGTTGAGTCCGGTCATATGACTTACCTTACGCGCACCAGGGTTGTGGGCTTTCCTGACTACACATCGATCCTGATCGAGCCGGCGGGCGAAGGGGCGATGTTGCTGGCTTTTGCGCGTGCCCGGTTTGGACACTCGGATCTTGGCAATAATCGGGCGCGGTTGGAGCGTTGGATCAAGGCGGTGAGTGGCCAAGTGAACAGCACCCGCTAAGCAAGGGGCCGGACACAGAGACCATCAGACTGATCACAAGACCGAAGCTGCGGTCGCTCATCCCATCATTGCAGGCAGCAGGGTAAATAAAGGCCGTTGCGGGG
>SKWJ01000367.1 GCA_007128995.1 Paracoccaceae bacterium | reverse complement strand
CTGCCGGAAATCGACAATATCAACCGCGTCCTTGTCGAGGCCAGCGGCGCGGTATTTCTCTTCGATCTTCCATTCGATCGGCAGGCCGTGGCAATCCCAGCCGGGCACATAGCGCGCATCGCGCCCCAGCATTTGTTGGGACCGGGTGATGAAATCCTTCAGCACCTTGTTCAGCGCGTGGCCGATATGCAAATGGCCATTTGCATAGGGCGGGCCGTCATGCAGGATAAAGGGCTTGCGACCCGCAGCGTTTGCGCGAAGGCGATCATAGACGCCGATGCGTTCCCAATGTGCAAGCCAATCGGGTTCGCGCGCAGGAAGGCCCGCACGCATCGGGAAATCGGTGCGCGGCAGAAAAAGGGTGTCTTTATAGTCGGTAGAAGCGGTCATGGCAGTCTTCTCTTGCGATTTGTGGAACTGGCTGGCGCCAAGACTGTCCCGGCACTCGGGGCGCGTCAGAGTGCCGGGACGCTAATTCGCAGGATGATTGCTATATATGCCATGCGCTGCCTTATAGGAGCGCAACCGAACAAGGTCCAGAGGCAAGCAGCCCGGTGCTTCGGGGTCCATTCGAAGAAAGCTGGATTGAGCGCGCAGGTCAGATCGCCGTGTCGCGCGCCATTCGGTGCGGATATGCGTCAGCTGCAGCCGGTGGGGGCTCGAGTTTCCGCGGCCACCCAATCGGCAACACCCGGTCCTGCCTCTTGCACGGCGAGAGCGATAATCGCAGGCAGATCGAAGGGATGATTGGCGCGGATCAGTGCGCAAACCTCATCGAAATTGCCCGTTGGTGTCTTCATACGAAGAAGCACCTCGCTTTCCGAATCAATCTGTCCTTGCCAGCAGAACAGGCTTTCCACCTTCGGCAGAAGATTGGCACAGGCAACGCGGCGCGCTTTCAAGCAGGCATGAGCGATCGCGCGCGCACTGTGCCGGTCAGGGCAAGTGACTTCGACTTCATAAAGTTCCATCTGTGCCTCCATAGACGCCACTGACGGCCACTATGATCGCATGTCGGACGCACATCTATGATTTGGCGCAAACTGCGCCTGATGCGTGGTCAGCAATTCGGAACGTTTACCGCCAGACCGCCCAGCGCTGTTTCCTTGTATTTCTCGGACATGTCGGCGCCGGTCTGTCGCATCGCCTCGATACAGTTGTCGAGGGGCATGAAATGCGTGCCATCGCCGCGCAGCGCAAGGCTGGCGGCAGAGATGGCCTTGATCGCGCCAAGGCCATTACGCTCGATACAGGGGACCTGGACCAGCCCGTTGACCGGATCACAGGTCATGCCGAGGTGATGCTCGAGTGCGATTTCGGCTGCGTTTTCCACCTGTTCGGGGCTGCCCCCCATGACGGCAGCGAAACCCGCTGCTGCCATGGCCGCGGCAGAGCCGACTTCGGCTTGACACCCGCATTCGGCCCCCGAGATCGAGGCGTTATGCTTGACCAGCCCGCCAATCGCTGCCGCCGTCAACAGAAACTCGCCAATCCGGGCGCGTGATGCGCCCGGAACGTGATCCAGCCAGTAGCGAATGGTCGCAGGGACAACGCCTGCTGCCCCGTTGGTGGGGGCGGTCACGACCTGTCCGCCTGCGGCATTTTCTTCGTTGACCGCCATCGCATAGGTGCTGATCCAGTCATTGATCAGATGGGGCGCGGCCTGATTGAGGCCGCGTTCGCGTTCCAGCGCCTGTCGTATGGTGCTGGCGCGACGGCGCACATTCAAGCCACCGGGCAATGTTCCTTCTGCAGCAAGGCCCCGGTCAATACAGTCATTCATGACCTGCCAGATCCGGTCCAGCCCGCGCTTCAGCGCGTCTGGTGTCATCACTGTCAGTTCATTGGCCCATTTCATCGCAGCAATGCTTTTGCCAGAGGTTCGCGCCATCTCCAGCATCTGATTGGCTGTCTCGAACGGGTAGGGCACAGAGCTTGAGGACGCCGTGCGCGGCGCGTTCAATTCGGCCTCGCTGAGCACAAAGCCGCCCCCGACGGAATAATAGGTTTCCTGTGCGATCACATCGCCCTGCGCATCCGTTGCCATCAACCGCAATGCGTTGGCATGTCCGGGCAAGGCATGGTCGTAGTCGAAGATCAGGTCAGTCGCAGGGTTGAAGCGCAAGTGCCCCAGCGTGCCCGCGTCAATCAGGTTGCTGCTGGCAATCGCTGCGAGTGCGGCCTCCGCGCGTTCTGCGTCATAGCCGTCCGGGGTGAAGCCAGCCAGCCCAAGGATCACTGCACGATCCGTCGCATGACCGACCCCGGTAAACGCCAGAGATCCGTGTAGGCTTGCCCGCAGGCCAGCGACCGAAAAGGACAGGCTGCGCAGGTGTTCCAGAAAACGCGCAGCCGCCACCATTGGCCCCATCGTGTGCGAAGATGAAGGGCCGATGCCGATCTTGAACATGTCGAAAACGGATAGAAACATGTGTTACCTTCGCGCGAACTTGACCCTGTGTCTACTGCCGTTCATGAACGGGCCTGTTCCGTCAGCGACGGGCTGCGCTTCAAATCTGACATCCTGATGATTGCCCTCTTGGCAGCGGCCTGGATTTCCGCCAATGTTGTGGGATGATGGTGCGATTTGCAAAACTTCTTGGACCCGGACTGGCGCTCGCGCTCATCGCCGGGTGTTCCCCATGGACAGGGCCGCAAGCAGGGCGCAGTCTATATGCCCAGAACTGTGTTTCCTGCCACGGCGATGACGGGCGTGGCGGTGCGCAAATGCCAGACCTGACAGGGCTTGCCGCGCGCGCAGGGGGGACATATCCACAATATATGGTGTTGAACAAACTGGATGGTTATGCCCGTGGTGCGGTGATCTATAGCGGCGTTGAAATGCCGAATTTCGGGGAACTTCTGTCGGGCAGGCTGTCGCGCGTTCAGACCGACCGTGGCCTGTCGCGCCCCTTCCCCGAAGCCATCATCGCTCTGGATGCCTACTTGCGCACGATCCAGCAATAGGCCCGCGACATCCCAAATTCTGCCGAATCTGCTTTAACCCAAGCCGGGAAAACGCCTATAAGGCCCGCGACAGAAGTTGAGGGCGACTGCAATGATTGATCAGATGTCACCGATTGACCGCGCGAAATACGCGGCTGCGCATTGTGCCGCCGATTTCGTGGAAGATGGAATGCGTGTAGGGCTTGGAACTGGCTCTACCGCCGCATGGCTGGTCCGACGGCTCGGCGCGAGAGTGCGTGACGACGGGCTGCGCATCACGGCTGTCCCGACATCGACACGCACGGCAGAGCTTGCGCGCGAAGTGGGTATCGATGTGGTGACGCTTGAAGATGCGCGCTGGCTGGATGTCACGATCGACGGTGCCGACGAATTCGACTCGGAACTGTCTTTGATCAAGGGCGGCGGTGGGGCGCTTCTGCATGAAAAGATCGTCGCGACCGCGTCAGACAAGATGATCGTGATCACAGATGCCGCCAAGGAAGTGAAAACGTTGGGTGCCTTTGCCCTGCCGGTAGAGGTTGTTCCCTTTGGCTGGCAATCGACCAAGAAGCAGATTGAGGACGCGCTCGAGACGCTGGATGTGATGGGGCGCTGGTCAAGTTTGCGGATGAATGGCGACATGCCCTATGTCACGGATGAAGGAAATCACATTCTTGATCTTGCTCTGGGCCGGATCGGCAACCCGCGTGAACTGGCGCTTGTGTTGAACCAGGTGCCGGGTGTGGTGGAAAACGGACTGTTTGTCGATATCGCTGACCGTGTCGTGATCGGGCATTCCGATGGTCACTGTGAATTGCGCGATCTTGTCGGGGACACGCTTCAGACCACGCGCCGTCAGGTCGATCTGGATGCCGCGCGCAACATTTTCGCAGATATTTAAGGGGCGCTCATGGCATTCGACTACGATCTCTTTGTCATCGGTGGTGGCTCGGGCGGTGTTCGTGCGGCGCGTATTGCGTCATCTGAACATGGGGCGCGGGTCGGTCTTGCCGAAGAATACCGAATGGGTGGGACATGTGTGATAAGGGGATGCGTGCCCAAGAAGCTTATGGTGTTTGCTTCCGGGTTTCCGGGGGCGGTGGCGGATGCCTGCGCCTATGGCTGGGATGCGCAGATCGGAGAGTTTGACTGGTCCCGTTTCCGCGCAAAGCTGGATGGTGAACTGGACCGGCTGGAGGGGCTCTACCGCGCGGGGTTGGAACGTGCGGGCGTCACCGTGTTCGATTGCCGGGCCACGCTTGCCGGGGCGCATGAAATCCGTCTGGCTGATGGGCGAGAAGTCAGCGCAAAGCACATACTGATAGCGACCGGTGGCAAGCCGGTCGTCCCCGAGGCCTGGCAGGGCCAAGGGGTGATGACCTCGAATGAGGTCTTCCTTATGGAAGCTTTGCCGAAATCCATCCTGATTGTCGGGGGCGGCTATATTGCAAGTGAATTTGCGTGCATCTTCAACGGGCTGGGGGTTGATACGACGCAATTCTACCGCGGTGCACAGATCCTGCGCGGCTTCGATGAAGAAGCCCGCGGCCATATTGCCCATGAGATGGTGGCAAACGGGATCAATCTGTGCCTCGGCACGGATGTGAAGGAAATGGAAGGGCGCAACGGACAGACATGGGTCAAATCAACGACGGGCCATGATCGCAGTTATGATGCGGTCCTTTTCGCAACAGGGCGCAAGCCTAACACCGATGGGCTGGGGCTTGGCGCATTGGGACTCGGGCTGAAAGCGAACGGCGCTATCCCAGTGGATCGCTACAGCCAGACAGCGGTCCCGTCAGTTTATGCCGTAGGCGATGTGACGGACCGCGCAAACCTGACCCCGGTCGCGATCCGCGAGGGCCATGCCTTTGCAGACACGGTCTTCGGGGGGACGCCGCGCTTCTTTGACCATGGGCTGATCCCGACGGCTATTTTCACGCAACCAGAATATGGCACAGTGGGCATGACCGAGGAAGACGCGCGTGCGGCAGGTCCTGTCGATGTCTATTCAGCGGCCTTCAGGCCCATGCACAGCCTGTTCGCAGGTCGTGACAATCGCGCGATGATGAAGCTGATCGTTTGCCGCAAGAGCGACAAGGTGTTAGGGTGCCATATTGTAGCGGAGCATGCCGGAGAGATGATCCAACTCGCGGGAGTGGCCATCTCGATGGGGGCGACCAAGGCCGAATTTGATCGCACATTGGCCGTGCACCCTACGATGGCGGAAGAGCTGGTCACGATGCGGACTGCGACGCGCAGCCACACTGGATGAGGGTTGAATTCAAGTGGTTTTGAGCCACTTTTCGAATGAAGACGAAACTAGGGAAATGAATGGAGTCCGGATGTCAGGAAACGGTGGTGGACCTTGGGGCAGCGGCGGGAATCGCGGTGGCGATAACCGTGGCAGCGGTGGTGGAGGTCGCGGAGGCGACGGCCAGAAGCCAATGCCCGAGATTGATGAAATCGTAAAGAAGGGCCAGGAACAGTTGCGCATCCTGATGGGTGGCGGCGGCAATGGCGGCAGGAATGGCGGCGGCACAGGTGGCCCCGGCTTTTCCAAAAGGGGGGTGATTATTGGCCTTGTCGCGCTTGTCGTGATGTGGGCCTTTGCCTCTTTCTACACAGTGCGGCCTGAAGAGCGGTCTGTCGAGTTGCTGTTCGGGCAATATTACAAGACGGGCAATCCGGGGCTGAACTTTGCACCATGGCCCGTAGTATCGCATGAGGTTGTTCAGGTCACGACAGAACGGGTGACCGAAGTCGGTACAGGGCGCAGCGCACTGGATACCGGTCTGATGCTGACCCGCGATGAAGCCGTGGTGGATATCGAATTTCAGGTGGTCTGGAACGTGACCGATCCGGCGCGCTTCCTTTTCAACCTCGCCGATCCGCGGGAAACTGTACGCGCGGCGTCTGAATCGGCGATGCGCGACATCATTGCGCGCTCTGAATTGTCGCCAATTCTGAACCGCGACCGGGGCGCCATCGCGGCCGACTTGCGCTCGGCAGTTCAGGGGCTGCTGGACAGCTATGAATCCGGGATCGCTGTAATTCGTGTCAACTTCGACAAGGCCGACCCGCCCGAGCAGGTGATCAACGCGTTCCGCGATGTGCAGACAGCGCGGCAGGAACGTGACCGTCTGGAACGCGAGGCAGATGCCTATGCAAACCGCGTTCTGGCGCAGGCGCGCGGTCAGGCGGCGCAGCTTCAGGAAGAGGCTGAAGCTTATCGCGCAGAGGTTGTTAACAATGCTCAGGGTGAGGCCGCGCGCTTCG
Source organism: Paracoccaceae bacterium (assembly GCA_007128995.1). Lineage (GTDB taxonomy): Bacteria > Pseudomonadota > Alphaproteobacteria > Rhodobacterales > Rhodobacteraceae > Roseinatronobacter. Next base: position 1,950 of record SKWJ01000367.1, on the reverse strand, counting down.
TGTCGGTCTATTCCGAGTATGTGAACGCACCCGAAGTGACACGCAGACGGATGTATCTGGAAACCATGGAGCGCGTCCTAGGAGGTATGAATCTGACTATTCTGGATAATGTGACCGGGTCGGAAGCGGGCGGCTCTGGCGTCTTGCCGTATTTGCCCCTTGATTCGCTGACCCGCACAAGGAGTGCCAACTGATGAAAAAAGCAGGGTTTTTGCTGCCGGTACTGGTTGTGGCAATCATCACCGCATTCTCGGCGCTGTTCATTGTTGATGAACGCGAAAATGTGCTTGTCCTGCAATTTGGTCAGGTCAAGCAAGAGATTACGGAACCGGGTCTTGGGTTCAAGATCCCCTTCATTCAAGAGGTCGTGCGTTACGATTCGCGGATCCTCGGGTTGCAGACACAACCGCTGGAAGTCACCCCGCTGGATGACCGTCGTCTGGTCGTCGATGCGTTCCTGCGCTGGCGTCTGACGGATGTGCGGCGTTTCCGCGAGGCCGTGGGCGTCGACGGCGTGCGTGCTGCACAGGGCCGCATGGACCGGATCATGAACGCCGCGATCCGCGAAGTGCTCGGTGCTGTCCCCTCGACCGCAGTACTTTCGGAAGACCGGACCGCCTTGATGAACCGCATTCGCGACCTTGCGCGGCGGGAAGCCCAGACCTTGGGGATCGAAGTGATCGATGTGCGCCTGACCCGCACCGACCTGCCACGCGAGAACCTCGAGGCCACCTTTGCCCGGATGCGTGCGGAACGTGAACGTGAAGCCGCGGATGAGCGGGCCCGCGGAAACGAGGCAGCCCAGCGTGTCCGTGCCTTGGCAGATCGGACAGTGATTGAGCTTGTCTCGGCGTCGCGGCGCGAGGCAGAGATCATCCGGGGTGAAGCAGACGCCGAGCGGAACCGCGTGTATGCAGAAGCGTATAGTCTTGATCCCGAGTTCTTCGCCTTCTCGCGGTCCATGCAAAGCTATGAAAGCGCATTGCGCGGTGACAATTCGTCGATGGTCCTTCGGCCCGATAGCGAGTTCTTCACCTTCCTGCGGACTGACGGGATCGGAGAAGAGATCCTGGCGACGGTGCGAGAAGCTGCCGAGCGGCTGGCGGAAGATCCCGACATGATTCTGCGCAGTGCGCCAGAGCCTGATCCGGAAGAACCTGATGCGGTTCGCGAACTGGAATCGATCATCGGCAACTGAGGTCACGAAGGTGACGTTCCAAACTCTGGTTCTGGCCATCGGGCTTGTACTGGTATTCGAGGGGCTGGTTTTCGCACTGGCCCCTCGTCGCATTGAAGACTTTCTGCGTTTGCTGGCAGGCCTGCCGATCGAAGCGCGCAGAATGATCGGTCTGGTTGCTTTGGTGCTGGGGGCAGGTTTGGTGACAGTCTCGCAGTTGCTTGGCTAGACCGGGGTCACGCCAAAACTCTCATGACAGGCTTTCACGACTGGTTGAATGTTTGAAACGCAAATTGCGTTTCGCATTCGGGGACATAGATTGACGCTAGAAAGATTTGGCCCCAAGCTGCGGGCCGAGCATGCATAGAGGAGAATTACATGGTCTCAGATGCCGTTGTCGCAGGGCCCCCCCGGCCCGGTTTGGTGCAGATGTTGCGTCTTCTAGCGCTCGCTCTGGTTGTGACGTTCGTTCAGGTCTTGAACGCGACTGCGCAAGAGAACCGGCCAGAGAGTTTTGCTGATCTGGCAGAACGTGTCAGCCCTGCCGTGGTCAACATCACCACCACAACCACGGTGGCGTCCCGCCTTGAAGGTGCGCCGCGGCTGCCCGAAGGGTCACCGTTCGAGGATTTTTTCCGCGACTTTTTTGATGGTCCGCAGGGACGCCCTGATCGTCCGCGCCGCAATCAGGCGCTCGGGTCCGGCTTCGTGATTTCGGAAGACGGGTTCATCGTCACCAATAACCATGTGATTGATGGTGCAGATGAAATCCG
>SKWJ01000277.1 GCA_007128995.1 Paracoccaceae bacterium | reverse complement strand
TGTCCGTCCTTGTAAGCCCAATGCGCCGCCACACCGGCTTCAGCCACCTCATGCATCTCTCGCGTACGGATCTGGATCTCTACACGCTTGCCGTCACGTCCTGAAACGGTTGTGTGGATGGATCGGTAGCCATTCGATTTGGGTTGACTGATATAGTCCTTGAACCGGCCCGGAACCGCGCGCCAGCGATTGTGGACCACGCACAGCACACGATAGCAATCTTCCAGAGACTCGGTGATAATCCGGAAACCATAGATATCGGAAAGGCGCGAGAAGGCGAGATCCTTCTCCTGCATCTTGCGCCAGATCGCATAGGGTTTCTTTGCACGCCCATACACATCGGCGCCTATGTCTGCCCGGTCAAGTTCGGCCCGGATATCCGCGCTGATGCGGTGGACCACATCGCCTGCCTCGCGTTGCAGCGTGATGAAGCGCCGCAGGATCGAATTTCGCGCCTCGGGGTTGAGGACGCGGAATGACAGGTCTTCCAGTTCTTCGCGCATCCACTGCATGCCCATGCGCCCGGCAAGGGGGGCATAGATATCCATTGTCTCGCGGGCCTTCTGGCCCTGTTTGACCGCCCGCATTGAACGAATGGTGCGCATGTTGTGCAATCGGTCTGCCAGTTTGACCAAAATGACACGCAGGTCGCGCGACATGGCAATCAGCAGTTTGCGAATATTCTCGGCTTGTTTCGCCTCGGACGAGGAAAGTTGTAGATTGGTCAGTTTGGTCACACCATCCACAAGCTCGGCAATTTCCGGGCCAAAAAGCCGCGCCACTTCGGAATAGGTTGATTTCGTGTCCTCGATCGTGTCGTGCAGCAGCGCAGTGATGATGGTCGCGTCATCCAGCCGCATTTCCGTCAGGAGGGCCGCAACTGCAACGGGATGCGTGAAATAAGCCTCGCCCGAGTGACGAAGCTGTCCTTCATGCATACGTGCCCCGTATTCCCATGCTGCGCGAATCAGCTGCTCATCACTGCGCGGATTGTAATTGCGCACAAGCGCGATCAGGTCATCTTGCGTGATCACGCCCGTTGCCCTTTCCTGCCCCCTCTGACGCTACGCAGAAAGATGCCAAGATGCACTCACTATGCTGTCAGGCGGGTTAACCCGCCTGACCCTGCGCTTCCATCAGGGCGCGCAGCATCTGGGCTTCGCTCATCCCGTCGTCTTCAGGAGTATCTGCTTCCGGGCCCCCCATAAGGAGCGCCATGTCATCGTCTTCCGGCATGTCGACTTCGATCTGTGTCTGCAGACTTTCGATCATGCGTTCTCGCAGATGATCGGCCAATTGGGTTTCATCCGCAATCTCGCGCAGCGCGACAACAGGGTTCTTGTCATTGTCCCGATCTACAGTGATCGGTGATCCGGCAGCAATTTCACGCGCACGGTGCGAGGCAAGCGCAACCAGTTCAAACCTGTTTGGAACCTTGTCGACGCAATCTTCTACAGTGACGCGGGCCATGTGAACTCTCCAGTCCTTCAGAAACGTGAGGGTAAGAGCGCCTTCTACTGCGCAGGCGGCTATATTACAAGGCCCTGTTCGCGCTCGACCGCAACCTGCAACCTTGGTGAAACCAATTTCATAGAGGGTGAATTGCGTCAAGATCAGCCGGGTCGATTGCGGCGTGCATTTGCGCCACGGTACGGCCAAGCACCGGATGGCGCCAATCGGGTGCGATATCCATCAGTGGTACCAGCACAAAGGCGCGTTCATGCAGACGCGGATGCGGCACGATCAATTCGCTGGGCGCGGCTTTCATCTGGTCGTCCAATGTCAGGTTGGCCCAATGGCGAAAGCGTGTTTCATCAGGCAGAACCCATTCGCCGACGGCCAGTAGGTCAAGGTCAAGCACACGGGGTTCCCAGCGCTGCCTGCGCGTGCGTCCTGCCCATGCTTCGACCTTATGCAAACGCGCCATGATCTCCGCCGGGGGGAGATCGCTCACACATTCGAGTGCCGCATTCACAAATTCGGGACCGGACCCAAGCGGGAAGCTGGGTGTTCGATACATCCGGCTTCGCTGGCTAACATCAAGCCCTGCTTCAATAATAAGTTCAATGGCGGCCTCGATTTGTCCTAAAGGACTATCCTTTTGCCCCTTCAGGTTACCCCCTAAAGCAATGAGCACCTGATTGCAAATCCCGCCCTGTCCTCTATGTGTCTGGTATGACAACGGCACCATCCATGTTTATTATGAACATTGTTCCTAGGTCATGGTGGATGCGTCGCGAAATCTCAACATGAGAATTGTTAGGTATTAAACATGTTCTATAAAGATGAACGACTGGCATTGTTTATTGACGGTGCAAACCTCTACGCGGCGGGCAAAGCGCTCGGCTTCGATATCGACTACAAGCTGCTGCGTCAGGAATTCATGCGGCGCGGGAAGCTGCTGCGTGCATTCTACTACACGGCGCTGCTCGAAAATGATGACTACTCTCCAATTCGGCCCTTGGTAGACTGGCTACACTATAACGGTTACAACATGGTGACAAAGGCTGCCAAGGAATACACGGACTCGATGGGTCGCAAGAAAGTGAAAGGCAACATGGATATCGAACTCGCTGTCGATGCCATGGAACTTGCACCCCGGCTTGACCATGCGGTGCTGTTTTCAGGTGATGGCGATTTCCGTCCTCTTGTCGAAAGCTTGCAGCGTCAGGGCGTTCGGGTGTCAGTGGTGTCAACCATCCGCAGTCAGCCGCCGATGATCGCCGATGAGTTGCGCAGACAGGCAGATAACTTCATTGAGCTGGACGAGCTGCGTGATGTGATCGGGCGTCCCCCTCGTGAGCCGCGATTCGAGCGCGAGCCTGAGGCCGAACTGTCCGAAAGCTGAGCTGACAGAAAAATCTGATGGATGGGCGGGCCTCTTCGGATGTCCGCCCCTCCGCGTTTACTGATTTGTCGGACTGGCCCCTTAGAACCGCGAGCAAATGAAGGACGGCGGAACAGGTAAGAGCCTGTTCTCCGCCCGGCACGTTCCATGGCCGAGGCTTTAGGTTTTTTCCTTCACAGACCCATGGCTTGGCGCAGCAGGTTCAGGCCCATGATCACCATCACCCAGAGCGTCCAGCGCCGGAAGCGGACGGCATCAAGACGGTCCTGTACCCGATACCCAAGCCAGAGGCCCAGCATGCCCGGCACGATCATCAGTGCGGAAAAGCTTAGGCTGGCCGCATTGGCAACCCCGGAAATAAGATGTCCGGCCAGAAGTGCCACAGCCCCAATCAGAAAGACCACGCCCAGCACGCGCACCATGTCGTGCTTTTCCGTATTGACCGAAATGAGGTAGACCATGACCGGCGGTCCCCAGACCCCGGACACGCCGCCGTAGAGCCCGGCGATCACACCGCTTGTCCATTCTGCGCGTCGCCTGCGGGCGACTGAGAGGCGCAGCGGTACGCCGGCAAGTTGGACGAGCGCAAACAGTACGATAGGGCCGCCGAGAATTGCCAGCAGAATTGGTCCTGATAGGAAGCCGAGCGCTTGCGCACTCAGCATCAGGAACACAACCAGTGCCAGCAGCATGCGCCAGAAGTGCTGGACTGAACCCCATGCCGCCTGCCAGCCCTGGCGCAGTGACTGGCTGAGATTTGTTGTCAAAGTGGGCAGGATCAGTCCTGCAAGCGCCAGTTCGACTGGCATGAAGCTGCTTAGCCCCGAAATCATGATCATGGGCATCGCAAATCCCAGCGCACCTTTGACAAGCCCTGCGAAAAAAGTGACCGCAAACGCGGCCAACACAACGGGGACAGACAGTGCAGGAGGCAGAAACTCGGTCATGACACATTCCGGAATTGCAGTGGCTCTGCTATACGTCACCGCGCCAGTCAGTGCATCCCGAAAACACCTGCGACATAAATGCAAAGAATGGCCTTCTTGGCGGTATTTTTGTTGCTCTGCACCTGCGAAGGCACTATGTAATGCCGCACGTGCAAAATACCTGTTTAACAAGATCGGAGACACGCATGCCGCATGATGGACAAGCAATGCCCTCACCCGTGATGGCAGATCTTCTTGGCGTGACACGCGCTGCCCTTGCCCCGGTCGAGGTGGTTTTCGAACAGGCGAAAGACGCCGTGCGTCAGCGGATCGCTCCGGCAGGCAAGGTCGACGCCGCGCTTCTGGATGCAGATCAGTATGTTGCTCATGGCTTGGCATGGCTTGCGACTTATGTGGAAAGCCTGCGTCAGATGCAGGGCTGGGCAGAGCGGCTGGAGGCCGAGGGACGCTTTGGCGAGATGGAGCAACTCATTCATCAGATCGCCTTTGGCGAGTATCTCGACCAGATTGCTGGCGGCATTCCAATGAATCAGGGCGAAATAGCCCGACTTTCGCAGCTTAATCTGTCGGTCGATCTGGACAGTGGTGCCGCTGGCCAGCTGCGTCGCAACGGCAACACCGACTCAGCGCGCATGGCGCTGGTTGCGCGGATGCGCGACAACCACGGTCGCGCAACCTTCGGCGCAACCGGGCTGGATGAAGAACTGGAAATGATCCGCGACCAGTTCCGCCGCTATTCGGACGAGCAAATTGCCCCGCATGCCCATGAATGGCACCTCAAGGATGAATTGATCCCAATGAAGGTGATCGATCAACTGGCAGAAATGGGTGTGTTCGGCCTGACGATACCGGAAGAGTTTGGTGGTCTGGGCATGCCAAAATCAGCGATGGTTGTTGTCTCTGAAGAACTGTCGCGCGGCTATATCGGCGTCGGCAGCCTTGGGACACGCACCGAGATCGCCGCTGAACTGATCATATGCGGTGGCACGCAGACGCAAAAGGAACATTGGTTGCCCAAACTGTCATCGGGTGAGATTCTTCCGACAGCCGTGTTTACCGAACCCAATACCGGGTCGGACCTTGGCGCGTTGCGCACCCGTGCAGTGCAGGATGGTGCGGATTGGGTCATCAATGGCAACAAGACCTGGATTACCCATGCCGCGCGGACCCATGTCATGACTGTTCTGGCCCGCACCATCCCCGATACGAGCGATTACCGCGGATTGTCAATGTTTCTGGCCGAGAAGACCCCCGGAACAGATGAGACCCCCTTCGTGGATCCCGGCATTTCCGGTGGTGAGATCGAGGTGCTGGGCTATCGTGGAATGAAAGAATATACGCTCAATTTCGATGATTTCCGGGTGAAGGGCGAAAACCTGCTGGGTGGCGAGCAGGGGCAGGGCTTCAAACAACTGATGCAAACCTTTGAGTCAGCACGCATTCAGACCGCAGCCCGCGCCATCGGTGTGGCGCAGAACGCGTTGGAAGTGGCGATGCAATACGCAGAGGACCGCAAGCAGTTCGGAAAGTCGCTGATAGAGTTTCCCCGTGTGGCAGCCAAACTGGCGATGATGGCGGTTGAGATCATGATTGCCCGGCAACTTACCTATTTTAGTGCGCGTGAAAAGGATGCGGATCGCCGTTGTGATCTTGAAGCGGGTATGGCCAAACTGCTGGGGGCGCGTGTCGCCTGGGCAGCAGCGGATAACGCGCTGCAAATTCACGGCGGTAACGGCTTCGCGCTGGAGTACCAGATCAGCCGCATTCTGTGTGATGCACGCATCCTAAACATCTTCGAGGGCGCTGGCGAGATACAGGCTCAGGTCATCACGCGTCGGCTGTTATAGGCGACATCTGTCCCTTTTCTGGTCTTGGTCGCATACACAACCAGTTGCGCCGTCGCAATAAGTGACGGCGCATCTGTTATGTTTTGTGCGGGGCTTCCGCGCGCTTGAAGGTGATTGCGGGGTTAGTCTGTTGCGCTTGCCGCCGGAATTGAGCTTCGCATGGGCAACGACTCAGTCGTCGCTGCACAGATAGATTGCACCACCAATAACGACGACGCTTGCGGCGGCACCGGCCATCACGGCAGGCGCAGCCATTACACTGGAAAGCAGTCCAGTGATTGCCCCCGCATTTCCCGACAATATCATCGCGCCCGAGGTATGGGTCACTGCCGAAATCGTCGAAGGCAACAGCCCCTCACGCCGGTCAGCCTGCGCGCCCAGTCCCATCAACTGGGCCGCTTCCTGCCGCGTGGTATTCACCAGTGCGCAAGTGCGCGAAGGTTCGACGCAGCGCCCGAAACTATCGCGACGACCTTGCGCCGGTTGCGAATGGCTACGGGTCTGAGGGTCGTAATTGGCGCAAAAAACCGTTCGTTCATCGGCAGTCAACTCGGGCATCAGATACGTGATCACTACAGCGCCCGGACATTCAGATCCTCGGCGAAACAGGCGCTCGCGCATGGAAGAGTATGTTGGATCATCCGAGCTATAAAAAATAGTCACTGTTTCGCCGTCGATGCGTGTTGTGCACTGTGTGGCGGTTGCTGCGGCAGGGCTGGCCAGCGCCAGGCTCAAGGCTGTGCCCAAAATGGTTGTCAGGGTCCGCATGATCTGCTTGCCTCTTGGCGGTCCGGGGTTCGGGTCGGGTGTTCTTTTTGTGTGTCAGTCTACTGCCTGCGACTCGCTGTGTCCGAGGAAAGCGCAGAGCTTACCGTCATGAGTTGCGGCGCGACTTGTCAAGCTATGCAGCACACCATGCGCTGCGTGTCACGCGCTCGTGATTTCCCTTCCTGTGGCTGGAAAGCGGTAGATCAAGAATACTTAAGTCAGAGAGGACGTCCCAATGAAGTATCTGTCCCAGATTGTTGCGCTTGCGGTGGGTCTTGGTCTTGGGGCCGGGGGCTTCGCCATTGCATCAAACCTTGATCATGGGTCCCATTCCACACATAATCATGCCGATCACGGTGGCGATACAAGTGCACTGCCGCCCTCTACCGTGGCATTCATGACGGCGAATGACGTCATGCATTCGGGAATGATGATCGAGTTTACAGGCGATGCCGATGTTGATTTCATTGCCGGGATGATCCCGCATCATGAAGGCGCCATTGCAATGGCTGAGATCGTTCTCGAATATGGGGCTGATCCCGAAGTGGCAGCTCTGGCGCGTGAAATCATTGTCGCGCAGCACGCTGAGATCGAGCAGATGCGCGCCTGGTTGGAAGCGCGGGGGCGGTAAGCGCGATCACTCTGTCGCAACTTCAAATTGGCGCAGGCTGCTTGAAAACTCCTCGATGAATTCCAGAGCGATCATCGAGGGGGGCTTGTGGATGGGGCGCACCAGAGACAGACGGTGTGGAACAATCGGACGGAACGGCCGGAATGCAACACCGCGCCCTGCGTATTCTGCGGCGTCCAGTTCGCTGATCACAGCGACGCCAACACCGTGGCGGACCAATTCGCAAGCGGTCGTAAATTGGCGTGCTTCGACAAATGTCCGAATCGTCTGGCCGTCTTCTTCAAAAGCGCCTTTGAGAAGTCGGAAATAGGCACTTTCCCGGCGCGCGTGGATCAGTTTATGCGCGCTCAGATGCCGTGGCCGAATCACAGAGAGACGGGCAAGCGGGCTGTTTTCGGGAAAGATGCAAACAGTCCGCATGTCGATACGCATGCTTTCTACGGCAGGATGCCCCTCAAACCCATCGGTGTCCGTGATGCCGACATCGAATTGTGCACCGACCATCCATTCCAGAATCCGCTCGGGCCTATCCGGTTCTAGCGTCAGTGTCACGCCAGGTCTGTTTTTCAGAAAGCCTGCAATAAAGCCGGGCAGATGGCTTATGGCAAACCCCGGCAGGCACGCGATGCGCAATTCACCTGCTTTGCGTTGGGTGATGTTGCGCCCTGTATCAGAGATTCGGCCCAAAAGATCGAGCGAGCGCCGGATATCAGGCATCAGGAAACGGGCTTCCTGTGTCGGTACAAGGCGGCCATCGCGCCGTTCCAGAAGCGCAAATCCAAGCTGTTCGGTCAGATCCGCAATCAGTCGGCTGACAGCGGGCTGCGAGATGTCCAGAGCTTGAGAGGCGCGGGTCATCGTGCCATGATCTATGACGGCAAGCAGGGCCTCTAATTGGCGTGGGCTGGGTTTTGGCTGCACTGGACACGTCCTCAGGCCTATTCTCCTGACAAAGTATAACACTGTATTATGGCAAGCCAATAAAAAATTGTCTTGTCTTATGGTTGTTACAATGACACTTTATCGGGGATAGCATGCGGCACGCCTTCGCGGGCCGTGATCAAAACACCAGTGACCTTGCTATCTCCAAAGGGAGGATTGTTATGAAAAAACATGTAGTCGGTGCATGTCTTGCCG
>SKWJ01000099.1 GCA_007128995.1 Paracoccaceae bacterium | reverse complement strand
AGCTCGCGCAGAAGGGCAAAGGCGCAATCTGGCGCTGGAAGGACGGCGCGTTGCGCAGGCTTTTTTCAGACATCACGATCCCCAATGCAATCTGCTTTACCCCGGATGGGCGCAGTGCGTGTTTCACTGATACCCCCACGCGCCGGATCATGCGCGTTGCCCTGGACATGGACGGTTGGCCCAAAGGCACCCCCCATTGCTGGCTGGACCTTTCGCCAGACGGGTTGAATCCGGATGGCGCAGTCTTTGATGCCAATGGCCTGTTCTGGGTCGCGCAATGGGGGGCCGGGCGTGTTGCCGCCTATGCGCCGGACGGTGCGTTCGTGCAGTCGATCGCCTTTCCTGCGCTGCATACATCCTGTCCGGCTTTCGGGGGCGCGGGGCTTGGGCAGCTTTTCTGCACGACCGCCCGCGAGGGGCGTGCGCATCCGACTGCTCTGGATGGCGCGACCTTTGTCACCAATGCCCCTGTGCAGGGGCAGGCGGAACACCAGATTGATCTGGGAAAGGGTACCTGTGACAGTTGAACTCTTCGGTCGCACGCCCGAGGGACAAGACGTGCACTGTCTGCATCTGCGCTCAGAGGCCCTGAATGCCCGCATCCTGACGTTGGGGGCCATCGTTCAGGATCTGAGGTTGAAAGGTGTTCCCTATCCGCTGGTGCTGGGCGCGGACACTCTCGCCCCGTATCTGGGACCGATGCAGTATTTCGGGGCAATGGTCGGTCGGTATGCCAACCGGATTGCCGAAGGCCGCTTCCATCTCGACGGGCGCGCCTATCAGGTATCGCGGAATTTCCGGGGCCGTCATTGTCTGCATGGGGGAACACAGGGCAGCGGCCAGCGCATCTGGAGCATTGACGCGCTTGCGCCATCCAGCGCCATATTGTCCCTGCGCATGCCTGATGGCGAAATGGGGTTTCCCGGCACACTGGACGTTGTGCTGCGCATCACGCTCGATGAATGCGCGCTTGATCTGGACATCAGTGCGAGCTGCGACAGCAGCACAGTGTGCAACTTCTCGCATCATGGGTATTTCATACTTGATGACAGCGGGTCTCTGGCCGATCACAGCCTTATGGTGGACGCTGCGGTCTATCTGCCGGTCGATGATGATCTTATTCCGACAGGTCTGATCGTGCCGGTGACTGACACAGATTTCGATTTCCGCACCCCGCGGTCGTTGCGCGATGTCGCGCTTGATCACAACTTCTGTCTGTCGGATGAGCGCCGCGCCCTCTGCCCGGTTGCGTGGCTTCAGTCGCAAGCCCTGTCAATGCGCGTGGAAACGACAGAGCCCGGCCTGCAGGTCTATACTGCAATCCATCTGCCTGAAACAGATGTCGAAGGGCTGGGGGGACGGCACTATCCGCGCCATGCAGGGATCGCGCTGGAGGCACAGCTCTGGCCAGATGCGCCGAACCAGCCGCATTTTCCCGCCGCGTTGCTGCGGCCGGGCGAGATCTATCGTCAGAACACGCGCTATGTCTTCGCACAGAAAGAAGCCCAGATATGAAACGCAGCCTTGGTGTCTGCTACTACCCTGAACACTGGCCCGAAGATATCTGGCCCGAAGATGCGCGCCGGATGAAAGCAGCGGGGCTGACCTGGGTCCGGATCGGTGAATTCGCCTGGTCACGGCTGGAACCGGAACCCGGCCAATGTGCGTTTGGCTGGCTTGACCGCGCGATCGAGACGCTTGGCAAGGCGGGGTTGCGGGTCGTGCTTGGAACCCCAACTGCGACCCCGCCGCGCTGGATGATCGACCAGTTCCCAGACATGCTTGCTGTTGATGCGCAGGGCCATCCCCGCAAGTTCGGATCGCGCAGGCATTACTGCTTCAGTCATCGCGGATATCTCGAAGCCTGTCGAAAGATCGTGACAGAGCTTGCCACGCGATATGGGCGCCATCCGCATGTCGCTGCATGGCAGACGGATAACGAATATGGGTGCCATGATACGGTCCTGAGCTATTCTGACGCTGCGCGCACAGCCTTTCGCGACTGGCTTGCGCAGAAATACCAGAGCGCCGAGGCACTGAATCGCGCCTGGGGCAATGTGTTTTGGTCAATGGACTATCGCAGCCTTGATGAAATCGATCTGCCCAATCTGACTGTCACCGAACCCAATCCCGCCCATGTGATGGATTTTCGTCGTTTCGCATCTGATCAGGTTGTGGCGTTCAATCGCGCTCAGGTCGACATCCTGCGCAGGCATACACATGCCCCCATCGCACATAACTATATGGGTCGGATTACGGAATTCGATCATTTCAAGCTCGGCGCAGATCTGGATATCTCGTCCTGGGACAGTTATCCGATCGGGTTTCTGTCGGACCGGCTGGAAGCCAGCGCCGAACACAAGGCCGCGTATCTGCGGCAGGGCGATCCTGATTTTCAGGCTTTTCATCATGATCTTTACCGCGCCGTCGGGCGCGGGCGCTGGTGGGTGATGGAGCAGCAGCCGGGGCCGGTGAACTGGGCGCCTTTCAACCCCTCGCCCTTGCCGGGGATGGTGCGCCTGTGGACATGGGAGGCATTTGCCCACGGTGCCGAGGCTGTCTGTTACTTTCGCTGGCGGCAGGCCCCGTTCGGCCAGGAACAGATGCATGCCGGATTGCTGCGCCCCGACAGCGCCCCGGCCCCCGGCTTGGCCGAGGCAGCGCAAGTCGCGCAGGAAGCCGCGCAGATGCCCGAGGCCGGCTGCTGCGCAGGCGATGTCGCAGTGATCTTTGATTACGAAAGCGCCTGGGCCTGGGAGACGCAGCCGCAGGGGGCGGATTTCAATTACTTCCGGCTTGTTTTCGCCTGGTACAGGGCGCTTCGCAGTTTGGGTCTGAATATCGATATCCTGCCCCCCGACACTCAGGATCTGTCGCGTTGGAAACTGGTGCTTGCGCCCGGTCTGGCGACAGTCTCCCCGGCGTTGATGACCGCGATCAGCGATTGCCCCGGGACGGTGCTGCTTGGCCCACGGACTAATTCCAAGACTGTGGATTTCGCCATTCCCGAAGGGCTGCCGCCCGGTCTGCCGGGGCTGGACGCCCGCATCGCCCGGGTTGAAAGCCTGCCGCCGGGGGTGAATGTGCCGCTTGAAGGGGGTGGGGCGTTCGTACATTGGGCCGAAGAGATCGAAGGCACCGCCCCCGTCCTGCTGGGGCGCTGCGACGGTTCTGCCGCGCTGGTGGGGGATGACCGCTGTGCTTATCTGGGCGGCTGGCCGGACGATGCGACCTTGCGCACGATCCTGCAAACGCTGTGCGCTCAGCGCGAGATTGAAGTTTTCGACCTGCCGGAAGGGGTGCGCAAACGTGACGCATCGGGGCTGCGGTTCTGGTTCAATCACAGGGCGCAACCGGTGCAATGGAACGGGTTCGAAATCCCGGCTGCGGGTGTGTTCTGGCACGGCCTGGATTGAGTGCGCGGGCTGTCATGAGCGCCGGGCTTGCGAACTCGCTGCCGCCACGGCACCTGGTCGCGATGGCGCTGACGTGACTGTGAACAGCTTGACACGGGCGGTGAAGTGGCGGAACAGTTAACCAGTTTTCCGTATCCGGGCGCAAATGCCCGGCGGAACGAAATACACATCAGGGAGATGTAAATGTTCACCAAACCAATCCTGCAGACTGCCCGGTCCGGGCTGATGATGGGTGTTGCAGCAGCGGCACTGGTCGTGGCTGGCACTGTGGCAGAGGCCGAGACAATTCGCTGGGCGCGCGTGGCCGATGCCTTGACGATGGACCCGCACAGCCAGAACGAAGGGCCGACGCATACCCTCAACCATCATATCTACGAGACACTGGTGGGGCGCGCGGATGATGGCAGTCTGACCCCGCGTCTGGCGACCGAATGGGCGATCAGCGAAGAGGATGACACTGTCTGGGTGTTCCAGATCCGCGAAGGTGTCACCTTCCACGATGGCACACCGATGACGACCGAAGACGTTGTCTTCTCGCTGGATCGCGCCCGCACGCCCCCGTCGGGTATGGCGGCCTTGCACGCGGCAGTGCAGGAAGTGACAGCGGTCGATGATACCACAGTGCATATTCGCATGTCGGGTCCGGCACCGCTTTATGTTCAGAACCTGACAAATACGTTCATCATGTCCAAAGCCTGGGCAGAAGAAAACGGTGTGGCCACAGCCCCCAATTTTGCTGCGGGCGAAGAGGCCTATTCGGTGCGCAATACCAATGGCACGGGTCCCTACATGCTGGTTGAGCGTGACCCGGAAGTGCGGACGGTTCTGCGTGCATTCGAAGGCCATTGGGATGACGCGCCCGCTGTGACTGAGATCATCTACACGCCTATCACCGAGGCCGCGACCCGCGTGGCGGCCTTGTTGTCGGGTGAGGTCGATATCGTGCAGGACGTGCCGGTGCAGGACATCGCGCGGCTGGAGCAGACGGCGGGCGTGCGCGTGGTGCGTGGTCCGGAGAACCGCAACATCTTCTTCAGCTACGACATGACATCCGAGTCGCTTGCGTCTTCCAATGCAGAGGGCAATCCCTTTGCGGTCCCCGAAGTGCGTGAGGCGATGGCGCTGGCCATTGATCGCAATGCGATCCAGCAAGTGGTGATGCGCGGTGAATCGCAGCCCTCTGCTGCACCGCTGCCACCGTTCGTCAATGGCTGGACCGAAGAGATGGACGCATTCGGCGACCCGGATATCGAGCGCGCGCAGGAACTGATGGCCGAAGCGGGCTTCCCGGATGGCTTCTCTGTCCAGCTGGACTGCCCGAATGACCGCTACCTGAATGACGAATCGATCTGTCAAGCGCTTGTCGGGATGCTGGCGCGCATCGATATTCAGGTTGACCTGAATGCCCAGACACGTTCGCTGCATTTCCCGCTGATCGAGAATTGGGAAACCGATTTCTATCTGCTGGGCTGGGGTGTTCCGACATTTGACAGCCAGTATGTGTTCGATTTCCTGGTGCATACGCGCGAAGGCAGCTACGGATCTTTCAATGGCTCTCGGTATTCCAACCCCGAGTTGGATCAGAAGATCCAGGCGCTTGCCACAATGACGGACCTTGAGGAGCGCGATGCCCTGATCGCCGAAATCTGGGACGAGGTCATGGAAGAGCGCATCTTCCTGAACGTCCATAACCAGGTACTGGCCTATGCCATGCGCGATGGGATCAATCTGGATGTTCATCCTGAAAACCAGCCAAAGATGACAACTGTCACTTTTGACTGAACACGGCTTGACCTGTTGGCCCGTGCGGGATACCTCGCGCGGGTCTTTTCATTTAAGGCAGAAGTGCTGACCATTTCTGCCATGCCTGCGGGGTCTGGACATGCTTGCCTTCATCCTGCGCCGTCTGGTGCAATCGGTCATTGTCATGTTGACCGTGGCATTGGTGGCCTTCGCGCTGTTTCGCTTTGTCGGCGATCCCATCGCCTCGATGGTGGGGCAGGAAACCACATTGGCCGAACGGGCGGAATTGCGTGATGCGCTTGGGCTGAATGATCCGTTTCTTGTGCAGTTCTGGAGCTTTATCGCCCGGGCCGTGCAGGGGGATTTTGGTATTTCTTACCGACTGCAGCAGCCGGTCATGGAACTGATCCTTTCGCGCCTGCCGGCAACGCTGGAACTGGCGCTTGTCTCAGGTGTGCTGGCATTCGTGTTCGGGGTGGGTTTCGGGGTCTATACTGCGCTGCGCCGGGGCAACTGGTTGTCAGGGTCGATCATGACTGTCTCTCTGATCGGCGTGTCCCTGCCGACCTTTCTGATCGGTGTGCTGCTGATCTGGGTCTTTGCGGTCGAGTTGCAATGGCTGCCCTCCTTCGGGCGTGGGGATACTGTCTATGTCGGTGACTGGTGGCGCACCGGTCTGTTGACAGAGTCGGGCCGTGCCTCGCTCATCTTGCCTGCGATCACCCTTGGACTTTACCAGATGACGCTGATCATGCGTCTGGTCCGGGCCGAGATGCTGGAAGTCTTGCGGACTGACTATATCAAATTTGCACGCGCACGCGGTCTGTCCAGTCGCGCGGTGAATTTTGGACACGCGCTGAAGAACACGCTGGTTCCGGTGATCACCATTACCGGGTTGCAGATGGGGTCCATCATTGCGTTCTCGATCATCACCGAAACAGTGTTCCAGTGGCCCGGCGTGGGCGCCTTGTTCATCAACTCGGTGCGCTTTGTGGATGTGCCGGTCATGGCTGCCTATCTGATGCTGATCGCGCTTGTCTTTGTGGTGATCAACCTGATCGTCGATCTATTGTACTACGCCGTTGATCCGCGCTTGCGCGTCGATCGGGCCAATGCGCGTCATTGAGGGGACAGAGATGACCGATAAACCCGACACACGTCCAAGTGCCGTTGCCCGCGCCTGGGATAGCGATATCGCCTATTCCTTTCGCCATTCGCCCCTTGCCATCGTGGCTGCACTGGTATCGATCCTGATCATCCTCGCGGCAGTCTTTGCCCCTTGGCTGGCACCGCATGATCCGTTCAACCCACGCACGCTGAACCTGATGGATGGGTTCACCCCGCCGATGGAGCCGAACGCCTTTACAGGCAATGTTTACTGGCTTGGAACCGACAATCAGGGCCGCGACGTATTCTCGACAATCCTCTACGGCGCGCGGATATCGTTATTCGTCGGTTTCATGGCGGTGCTGTTCGCAATGGTTCTTGGTATCACGCTTGGCCTGATCGCCGGGTATCGCGGGGGCTGGGTGGACAGCCTGCTGATGCGGGTTGCCGATGTACAGCTGACCTTCCCCTCTATCCTTCTGGCGCTGCTGATCTTCGGTGTTGCGCGGGGGTTCATTCCGCCCGCTTATCGAGAAGCGATGGCGATCTGGGTGCTGATCGTGGCCATTGGCCTGTCCGACTGGGTGCAGTATGCGCGGGTCGTGCGCGGGGCGACGATGGTCGAGAAAAGCAAGGAATATGTTCAGGCGGCCCGCGTGATCGGGGCGCATCCGGCCAAGATCCTGATCCGGCATATTCTGCCCAATGTGATGGGGCCGGTGTTGGTCATTGCGACAATCGGTCTGGCTTTGGCAATCATCGCCGAGGCGACACTTTCTTTCCTCGGTGTCGGGGTTCCGTCGACGCAGCCCAGCCTTGGCACGCTGATCCGGATCGGGCAGGGCTTTCTGTTCTCGGGAGAATGGTGGATATTGCTGTTCCCGTCGCTGACCCTTCTTGCCCTGGCATTGTCCGTGAACCTGCTTGGTGACTGGTTGCGCGATGCCTTGAACCCGAGGTTGCGCTGATGTCCCAGTCTGCTGAAAAGACGCCGCTGCTATCTGTTCGTGATCTGGTCGTCGAGTTTCCGACGCGGCGCGGGACGCTGCGCGCGCTTGACAAGGTGTCCTTTGACATTGCCGAAGGCGAAGTGCTGGGAATGGTCGGAGAATCCGGAGCGGGCAAGTCACTGACCGGAGCCGCCATCATCGGGTTGCTGGAACCGCCGGGCCGGGTGGCTTCGGGCGAAATATGGCTGCGCGGCGAACGGATTGACACTCTGTCGCGCGAAAAGATGCGTCGTATCCGCGGGCGTCGGATCGGGATGGTATTTCAGGACCCGCTGACAAGTCTCAACCCGCTTTACACGGTCGCACAGCAACTGATCGAGACGATCCGCACGCATATGGATGTGTCCGAGAAAGAGGCCCGCAAGCGGGCAGTGGCGCTTCTGGACCGCGTTGGTATTCCGGCGGCCGCACGGCGGATTGACGATTACCCGCACCATTTTTCGGGCGGCATGCGCCAGCGGGTCGTGATTGCGCTGGCCCTCGCCGCCGAGCCGGAACTGGTCCTCGCAGATGAACCGACCACGGCACTGGATGTGTCTGTGCAAGCGCAGATCATTGACGTGCTGAAGGAAATCTGCGCCGAACGCGGTGCTTCGGTCATGCTGATCACCCATGATATGGGCGTGATTGCCGAAACTGCTGACAGGGTCGCGGTTCTGTATGCCGGACGCCTGGCAGAGATCGGTCCGGTTCGTGACGTGATCCAGGCGGCAGAGCATCCGTATACTGTGGGTCTTATGGGATCGATCCCGACCTTGACGCAAGAAGCGGCCCGACTGACTCAGATCCCCGGTTCAATGCCGCGTCTGAATGCCATACCTCAGGGCTGTGCGTTCAATCCGCGTTGCACCCGTGTTTTCGATAAATGCCGCATCGAGCGCCCTGACTTGATTGCTCGACCTGGCGGACGGCAGGTGTCGTGCTGGCTTTATGGT
>SKWJ01000005.1 GCA_007128995.1 Paracoccaceae bacterium | reverse complement strand
TTGCTGGAAACAGCGCGTGATCTTGGGGCCGATTGCATGGCAACCGGGCACTATATCCAGCGCAAACTGGGCAGTGGCGGTCCCGAATTGCATCGGGCGGCCGATCCAGTGCGCGATCAGAGCTATTTCCTGTTCTCCACCACACCAGAGCAGCTAAGCTTCCTAAGATTCCCCCTTGGCCATCTGAAAACCAAGGCAGAAACGCGTGCGCTTGCCATGCGACATGGTCTGGTTGTGGCTGACAAACCAGACAGCCAGGATATCTGCTTTGTTCCGGATGGAAATTACGCGAAAGTCATAGAGAAATTGCGCCCGGGCGCAGCCGATCCGGGAGAGATTGTTGATCTGACCGGCACGGTTCTGGGCCATCACCAAGGCGTCATTCACTACACTATCGGACAGCGGAAAGGGCTGGGGATCGGTGGGCTGACAGAGCCGCTTTACGTTGTCCGGCTTGATCCCGACCGTCGCCGCGTGGTTGTTGGGCCAAAGGCGGCGCTTGCAACGCGGCTTGTACCTGTGCGCGAGATCAACTGGTTGGGCAGCGCGCCCTTTGACTCGCGGGCAGAATGGGAACTTGACGTAAAGTTGCGCTCAACACGCCCGCCCGCTGCTGCAATCGTCCGCCCCCTCTCTGCGACAGAGGCAGAAGTCGAATTGCTCTCGCCCGAAGAGGGTGTCAGTCCCGGACAAGCATGTGTGTTCTACGAGCCTGACTCCTCTCGTGTCTTCGGCGGTGGGTGGATATGGAAGGGGCACGTCTGAAGGCAGCGCCATTTATTCCTTGTCCTTGCAGAGCGGTCATTGCGCAGCGTATCTAGGCAAGAAACAACGCTGTTCCGGATCGGTGAGTGCAGATGCAACCTTTGGTAATGACATGCGGCGATCCAGCCGGGATTGGCCCTGAAATCGCCGTCGCGACACGGGTTGCACTTGGAACTGAAGTCCCCTTTGCATGGATTGGCGATCCGACGCATTTGCCACCAACCGCGCTTTGGCAAGAGATCCCGTCGATCGACATCGTGCAGGACGTTGCCCCAAATGTTTTGCCGGTGATCCGACATGTGTTTCCGGGGCAGCAACGCAGCGGAGATCCGGACCCGGCCAATGCCAGCGCCATCATCAAGGTCATCGCTCGTGCGGTCAGTTACGTGCAGGCGGGCTCTGCGTCTGGCATGGTGACGTGCCCGATCAACAAGGCAGCATTGAAAGCTGGGGCGGGGTTTGGTTTCCCCGGTCACACCGAATATCTGGCAGAGCTTGCCGGCGGCGTTCCGGTTGTCATGATGCTGGCTTGTGCAGAGTTGCGTGTCGTTCCTGTTACAATCCATATTCCCTTGTCAGACGTCCCGCAGTTTCTGACAACTGAGTTGCTGGAGCAGACCCTGCGCATTACCCAGGCTGCGCTTATGCGTGATTTCGGTCTGGAAAACCCACGCCGTGCTGTTGCGGGTCTCAATCCGCATGCCGGTGAAAGCGGGACGATGGGACGCGAGGAGATGACATTGATCGCGCCGACGCTCGCGCGGCTTCGTGCAGAGGGCATGTTGCTGGAAGGGCCGTTCCCGGCAGATACCATGTTTCACCCAAGCGCCCGTGCCCGATACGATGCCGCTGTGTGCATGTATCACGATCAGGCGCTGATCCCGATAAAGACGATTGATTTCGCAGGTGGGGTTAACGTGACGCTTGGTTTGCCCTTCATTCGCACCTCACCCGATCACGGCACGGCTTATGACATTGCTGGAAAAGCGCTTGCTGATCCGTCATCCTTGATCGCCGCGGTGCGTCTGGCGGCAGAAATGGCCCGGCGACGCCCATGATCGATACGCTGCCACCCTTGCGCGACGTCATCCGCGCGCATGATTTGCGTGCAAAGAAAAGCTTTGGTCAGAACTTCTTGCTGGATCTCAATCTGACAGCACGCATTGCCCGCTCTGCAGGAGATTTGCGCGAGGTCGATGTTCTGGAGGTTGGCCCCGGCCCCGGTGGTCTGACGCGCGGGTTGCTGGCCAGCGGCGCCCGTCGTGTTCTGGCGATAGAGAAAGACGCGCGCTGCCTGCCTGCACTTGCAGAAATAGAGGCGGCCTATCCCGGACGGTTGCAAGTGATCGAGGGCGATGCACTGACTATCGATCCCCTGAAGTACCTGCAAGCGCCTGTGCGGGTGGTTGCCAATCTGCCGTATAATATTGGCACCGAGCTTCTGATACGATGGATGACGCCAGCAACATGGCCTCCATTCTGGGAGAGCCTGACCCTGATGTTTCAGCGCGAAGTGGCAGAGCGCATTGTCGCGCGCCCCGGAACCAAAGCCTATGGACGGCTGGCGTTGATGGTGCAATGGCGGGCAGATGCGCAAATCGTGCTCGGGCTTCCTCCCGAAGCCTTCACGCCTGCGCCGAAGGTCAGCTCGGCAGTTGTTCATATAAGACGGCTGGAATCTCCGAGATACCCTGCCGACGCTGCGATACTGGAGCGGGTGATCGCGGCCGGGTTCAACCAACGGCGGAAAATGTTGCGTGCCGCACTCCGCTCTGTGCATCCGCAGATTGAAGACAAGCTGCTTGCAGCGAATATTGCCCCGACCGCACGAGCCGAAGAAATCGATCTGGCACGTTGGTGCGCCCTTTCGGAAGTCCTTCAACCTTGATTCTGGCACAGGGCGGAAGGCTTTTCAGGCCAAACTAAATAACGGTGATACCTCTCGCTGGTATAGCGTGCATATCTGGTGATCCTTGCGCCACCTCGGTCGACATGCAAGCTAGTCGGCGCTGGACTGGCTCTCGCGCAGTCTGGGGTAATAAAGTTTGAACTCGGCGCGCAGCCAGTCTGCGGCGCATTGATCGAGCTCTGCAAGTCGCTGCAAGGCAGGATCTCTTGTCCGCGCAGAATGTGCCAGCATGATCCGGCGCGCGACGGCCGCCATGCTACGACGGGACTTCGCAAACTCTTCATCCGAAACGAGTGCGGCAACCGGACTGCCAAGCATAAGCAAGGCATGATAACCCGAAAGGCCGCGATAAAGCGCCACTGCACAGTCCCCTGAATTTTCCGGGCACTGAGCGTCGCAGACAGCACGCAAGGGTGTGCCGAGTGGATCAGCTACCAACCAATCACGCAGGGCCGCATTGTCGTGGGTCAACCCTGACACCAAGCGTATGGGATGGCCCGGGTGAAGGCGCTCTGCATTTTCTGAAGCCAAAGCATAATTCCGGGTCAAATGCACCAGACTGTCGGGATACCAGTCCTGCGACAAAACCTCTGTCGGAAGAACTGAATCGTGGCGAGAGGCTATGATGATCAGCGCTTCGCGCGCGGCGCGGTCTTCGCCCATTTGAAGAAATTTCTGCGCGATCTCCGCACCTCCCTCAAGGTGCCACAAGTCTTTCCAGTTCTGAGCAAGATCAGTTTGCCCCCCGCTCACCGATATCCAGTTGCGTCCTGACAATCCACCGGGCGCACGCAGCAGCGCGATACGGTCATCCCGCGCCAGAAATGAAAGATAGGGCCCTTGCAAGGCACTGTTCTTGTCGATCAGTCCTAACAGGATCTGCGCAGCGCCATTCGATGCCTGCGCAAGATCGCGGAGTCCGGGCAAGGCATCTTCTTCATTGTTTTCCAACCAAAGTGACAGGGCTGCAGAAAACTCTTCATCCTGCGAGCCGGGCAAGTCAGATGCCACGACAGGCTGCCCGAGCATGATCGCGCAAAACAAAAATACGAGACAAGAAACTTGCCTGAACCAACTCGGATCCAGATGCCGTGACGATATGCGCAAGCTCTTCCCTCTTCGTTTTCGTCAGTATGCATTCGCCGGGCATCATCAGCAAGAGCGCGTATCGGAAGAAGGTGCTTTCAGAAGTGCATTGAAGATACAAAAACCGCCCCGGCTATGCAGGGCGGTCGAGTTGCCCGCGCGCCGACGGGACAGGGAGGAAATGTTTCAATCGCTGATCAGCATTTGAAACATGTATCCTGATAACATCAAATAAGTCGTCTGGCCTTGATCTGGATCATAGAGCGGCCTGTTTGATAATACCGTTTCCAAACCACTGTGCAGAGGTATATCTGCAACCCGGCTTGAAAGCTCGGCACTGCCGCCATCCTGCCGAGCAATCAGCCCGAAAGGCCAATAGCGCAACCGAATCCCTCTGGAACTGTTTCATAAATTCCGTATACCCACTCCCATGACACAATCACTAACCATCCTTCGCCCCGATGATTGGCATCTGCACCTGCGCGACGGCGCGATGCTTGCAGGAATCGCGCCCGAAAGTGCCCGTCATTTCGCCCGAGCGATCATCATGCCAAACCTTGTTCCGCCAGTGGTGACAGGGGCACAGGCTCAGGCATATCGAGAGCGCATCTGCGCTGTCACTGGCCCGGCTTTCACCCCGCTCATGACACTGTATCTGACCGAGACTACAGATCCGGATGATGTTGTGGCAGCGCACCAGTCCGGGATCATTTCGGCCGTCAAGCTGTATCCTGCTGGCGCAACGACAAACTCTGCCTCTGGTGTGCGTGATTTTAACAAAGTTCGTGCAGTGCTGGAAGCGATGGCCGAGGCTGGCATTCCGCTGCTATGCCATGGCGAAGTGACCGACCCCGAGATTGACATCTTTGATCGCGAAGCTGTCTTCATTGATCGCGTTCTCGATCCCATCCGCCGCGCAACACCCAAGCTGCGTGTTGTCATGGAGCATATCACTACGGCGAATGCAGTCGCCTATGTTCAGGACGCGACTGACAGTCTGGCCGCCACGATCACGACACACCATCTTGTCATCAATCGCAACCATCTGCTGGTGGGCGGGATTCGACCGCATTATTATTGTCTTCCGGTCGCCAAACGGGAAACGCATCGCCGCGCCCTGGTCGATGCGGCAACATCTGGGGACCGGCGTTTCTTTTTGGGAACAGACAGCGCGCCTCACGCAGATGACGCCAAGGAATCGGCCTGTGGCTGTGCGGGGTGCTTCACTGCACCCAATACGCTTTCCATTCTGGCGCATGTCTTCGAAAATGCTGGCAAGCTGGATCAACTGGAGGGTTTCGTTTCGCAAAACGGGCCAGACTTCTACCGGATGCCGCAAAATGACAGAACCATCACGCTGGAGAAGTCCGCGACTCCGGTTTCCTACCCGGCAAAGATCGGGACCGGCGCAGGACCTGTGACTGTATTTGACCCCGGTTTTCCGCTTTACTGGCGCGTTGTTGACTGAAAGGCCCTGTGTATGACCCCGACCACTTATCCTGATCGCACGACTGTCGCGCGCCTTACGGCGCGTATGTTGCTGGACATCAAGGCCGTTCATTTCAACGCGACCGAACCGTTCACCTTCGCCAGCGGGCTCAAGGCGCCGACCTATATCGATTGCCGGAAACTTATCAGCTTCCCGCGCATCCGGTCGACCCTCATGGATTTCCTGACATGCCGCGTTCTGGAAGATGCAGGTTTCGAGGCTTTTGACAATATCGCCGGGGGCGAGACTGCCGGAATACCCTTTGCCGCACTCGTTGCAGAACGCATGGGGCTGCCGATGACCTATGTTCGTAAAAAACC
The DNA here is from genome assembly GCA_007128995.1 of Paracoccaceae bacterium. Lineage (GTDB taxonomy): Bacteria > Pseudomonadota > Alphaproteobacteria > Rhodobacterales > Rhodobacteraceae > Roseinatronobacter. Next base: position 2,681 of record SKWJ01000005.1, on the reverse strand, counting down.
CAAAGGTTACGGGCGCAATGCCCGGATCGAAGGTGAAATGCGCGAGGGGCAGCGGGTTCTTCTGGTCGAAGATCTGACCACAGACGGCGGATCAAAACTGAGCTTCGTCGATGCGATCCGTGATACTGGCGCAGTTTGCGCGCACACTGCCGTCATCTTCTATTATGGTATTTTCCCCGAAACCGAGCCGCGCCTTGCGGAACATGGGGTCAGGCTGCATTCGCTCTGCACCTGGTGGGACGTTTTGGCAGAGGCTCGGCGCGGCGCGGATTTCGATGCGGAAACACTGGACGCGGTCGAAGCCTTTCTGAAGGCGCCGCGCGGCTGGGCCTCGTAGCGGCGCTCTACTCGGTTTTGGTCGAGACGCAAAACGCCACCGTCTTCCGGTGGCGTTTTTTCTGTCAAGCAACTGGTGCATGCTCTTCAGGCAGACATATCAAATCCAAGATGACGTGCGACAGTGAAGATATCCTTGTCGCCTCTTCCGCACATGTTCATCACCAGCAGATGATCGGCGGGCAGAGCAGGCGCAATCTTCAGCACATGGGCCAAGGCGTGGCTGGGTTCGAGGGCGGGAATGATCCCTTCTAAGGAACAGCACGTCTGAAAGGCGGACAAGGCCTCATCATCGGTGATCGAGACATAGTCCGCACGGCCCATATCCTTCAGCCAGGCATGTTCGGGGCCGATCCCCGGATAATCCAGACCCGCCGATATGGAATGTCCTTCCAGTATCTGTCCGTCTTCATCTTGAAGCAGATAGGTACGGTTTCCGTGCAGCACGCCGGGCCGTCCGCCGGTCAGACTGGCACAATGTTCCATCCGCTCATTAACGCCTTTCCCGCCGGCTTCGACCCCGATGATGGCGACCTCCTTGTCGTCAAGGAACGGATAGAATAAACCCATCGCGTTTGATCCCCCCCCGATCGCCGCAATAATCGTGTCGGGCAATCTGCCCTCACGCTCAAGGATCTGCTCTCGGGTTTCCTTGCCAATGATCGACTGGAAATCCCGGACCATGGCGGGATAGGGATGCGGTCCGGCAACGGTCCCGATACAGTAGAAGGTATCGCGCACATTCGTCACCCAGTCGCGCAGTGCATCGTTCATGGCGTCTTTCAACGTCCCCCTGCCAGAGCGAACAGGCACCACCTCTGCCCCAAGCAGCTTCATCCGGAACACATTGGGTGCCTGACGCTCGACGTCATGTGCCCCCATGTAAACGATGCATTTCAACCCGAACCGCGCGCAGACAGTCGCGGTGGCAACACCGTGCTGGCCCGCGCCGGTTTCCGCAATGATACGGGTTTTCCCCATGCGCATTGCCAGCAGGATCTGACCCAGCACATTGTTGATCTTGTGTGCGCCGGTATGGTTCAGTTCATCGCGCTTCAGATAAATCTTGGCCCCGCCGCAATATTCGGTCAGCCGCTCTGCGTAATAGAGGGGCGACGGACGGCCGACATAGTGTTTCCACAAATCATCCATCTGCGCCCAGAAACTCTCATCAGTCTTCGCGCGCTCATATTCGGCTTCCAGTTCTAGGATCAGCGGCATCAGTGTTTCCGACACGAACCGCCCACCATAGATGCCGAACCGACCCTGCTCGTCCGGAACAGTCATGAAAGAATTGATCAGATCATCTGGCATGTTGCTTTCCTTAAACTGGCAATGCTCATGTCCTATCGCCCGCGATGCGCGCAGACAAGGAAATTACACGATGAGCTTCAACGCTCAAGGATCAGCCGATCCCCTTCGATCGCAATACGAGCATAGCGGCGCAGATATCCCATTCCAAGAAGCGAGACATCCAGCTCGCCCTCGTTGACGAAAGCCGAAACATCCAGATCGCGGATCACCAACCCGTCATGGGCCAGCACCACTTCATCCAGCGTGACCCGCGCCAACCCCACAACTCCGTTCGCTGTTCGCGCCCGCCCGAGATAAGGCAAAGCCTGCGGATCAAGCCCAACCCGCGCCGCATCTGCCTGCGACAACACAAGATCTGATGCGCCAGTATCGACAATGAAATCCACAAGAGTTCCGTTTACCTGCAAATCAATATGGAAATGACCATTGCGCCCCGCGCGCAACACCACGGCGCCATCGCCTGTCACAGAAATGCTCTCACTCTGTGAGACGTCCTGCCACAGCCCAAAGCCTGCGGCGACACCGACAATGATCAGACCCCAAAGCGCCAGATGCCGAATGCTCTGACCCAGATTCTGCCGACCCGAGATCAAGGCATAGCTGAGCAAGACAGTGCCAAGCACGCCAAGATATATCAGCCGGGTGATCTGATCAGATTCCATCTTTGGCCCTGTCCGTGATTACCTGTCTTATTTGGGGTGGCGGCAGCGGGAAGTCATCTGCTCTCACGTTTCCGTGACATCGTGATCATAGATCCACGCGAATTTTCGTAAGGGCGCATCGGGCGCAGCCTTCCCTGAAAGCCGTAGAGCAAGATGCGCGATCTGGGCAAAAGGCGCCCGCAGATGATAATTTCGCGCGTTTCGGTTTGCGGCTTCGACGACCTTCACCACGCGGGCACGTCGCAGAAGCTGATAACGCGCGAGGGCATCTTCAATCTCGGATTCCTGCTGCGAGCTTCGGGCCAGGACAAAGGCATCCTCAAGCTCCAGGTTGGCACCTTGCGCCATGAACGGCAATGTGGGGTGGGC
>SKWJ01000147.1 GCA_007128995.1 Paracoccaceae bacterium | reverse complement strand
AGTTTAGCATCGACCTACCGACCCTCGCTGGAGGCAAGGGCTGCTTCCAGTTCGACACAGGTGGCAAAAGATATCTTGATGCCTCTGGAGGGGCCGCCGTGTCGTGTCTCGGCCACGGACACACAATGGTTGCAGACGCGATCAAGGCTCAGGTCGACAAGGTCGCATACGGACATAGCGGCTTTTTCAATAGCGAACCGGCGGAGGCTTTGGCGGAACGTCTTGTCGCGCAAGCCCCCGATGGCCTGTCACGCGCGTTATTCGTGGGCAGCGGGTCCGAGGCCGTGGAGGCGGCTATCAAGCTGGCGCGGCAATACTTTATCGAAATCGGAGAGCCGGAAAGGCATCATATCATCGCACGCCGACAGAGTTATCACGGCAACACCCTTGGGGCGCTTTCGGTCAGCGGCAACGAACCCAGACGCCTGCCCTACTCCTCGTATTTGTTCGATGTTGAACACATCGCACCCTACTACCCTTTGCGTCAGCAACTGCCGGGAGAAAGTCTCACAGCATATGATCAACGCGCTGCCGGTGAACTGGAAGAAGCTGTTCTCCGTCTTGGACCAGGAAACGTAACCGCATTCATCGCCGAGACAGTCTGCGGCGCCACCCTCGGCGCGCAACCGGCGTCAGCCGGGTATTTCCGTCGTATCCGCAAGATTTGCGACACATATGGCATCCTGCTGATACTCGACGAAGTCATGTGCGGAATGGGACGGACGGGCACAATGTATGCCTGCGAAGCGGATGATGTGGTGCCAGATATTGTCACTTGCGCCAAGGGTCTCGGCGGAGGGTTCCAGCCCATCGGCGCGGTGCTGGCCAATGACAAGATCGTACATGCCTTGGCGATGGGCAGCGGCCAGCTACGTCATGGCCATACCTACATGGCCCATCCGGTAGCCTGTGCAGCAGCTTTGGCGGTTCAGGAAGCGATCAAGGCAGGCGATCTGCTCAGCAATGTCAGATTGCAGGGCCAAAGGTTGAAAGAAGCACTCGCCACGGCTTTTGCTGCCAGACCGGCCCTGCGTCCGCATCTGGGGGAGGTTCGCGGGCGCGGACTACTTGTTGCGGTGGAACTGGTGGCGGAGGCGAGCACGCTCTCTCCTTTCGACCCGGCGCTCGGGGTGGCAGAGAAAATCCGCCGAACGGCGCAGAACATGGGACTGATATGTTATCCGTCAGCAGGCACAATCGATGGCAGGCGCGGAGACCATGTTCTTCTAGCCCCACCCTATATTGCGACCGCAGCCGAAATCGAACTGGCAGTCGAATTGACCTGCCGTGCTGTCGAAACCGTGGTCTCGCAGGTGTCAAGCACGACAGCGCGGCAGAAGCGGGCGAAGGCAAGACCGACATGATTGGACATCGTTCTCCCCGTCGAAGGCGACATCAAACAGGAAAACTCAGATGCCACAGCCTACTATCCTCACAGTCGCAGTTACCGGCAACTTGACGCGGTTGGAACAGAACCCGGCAATACCTGTCACACCCAAGCAGATTGCGCGCGCAGCAATAGACGCGGCATCAGCCGGCGCATCAATCGCGCACATCCATGTGCGTCATCCTGATGGGCGCCCGAGCATGGAACTGGAGCATTACCGCGAGACAGTGAACCGTATCCGTGATTCGGATTGCGATATCCTTATCAATCTTACCACCGGGCCGGGACAACGCTTCGTACCCGACCGTTCAGAGCCGCGCCGCGCTGCGGAAGGGACGACCCTCATGCCCGCCGAGGAACGCGTGGCGCATGTCTTGGATCTGCGTCCCGATATCTGCACGCTCGACCTCAACACAATGTGGTCTGGAGATTCTGCGGTAATCAACGCGCCATGGAGTGTTCAGCGCATGGCCGAGCTGATTATCGCCGCAGGGGTCAAACCAGAGCTGGAGGTCTTTGATAGCGGAGACATTCATTTCGCGCGGCGACTGATATCAGATGGCATACTCCCGGATCCGCCAATGATGCAGGTCGTCACCGGTGTGCGCTGGGGTTTCGCCGCGACGCCAGAGACCATGGTCTTCGCCCGCAGTCTGCTGCCAGATAACGCGGTGTGGGCCGGATTCGGGATCGGGCGCATGGCATATCCGATGCTTGCACAGGCCTGGCTGCTTGGAGGGCATGTGCGGATCGGCATGGAGGACATGATCAGCATTCGTCGCGGGGAACTGGCACCCGACAATGCCGCTCTGGTAAGCAAAGCTGCCAAGCTTGTCGATGACCTGGGCGGGACGCTGGCGACACCAGCCGAAGCACGACGCATCCTGGAACTCGAATGAGCAAGACCTCGCCCGTCCGGCACGCCAGCCCGCGATTGGCCGCGAGCGTGACATGGATGTTTGCGGAGAGTCCGTTCCTGGATCGCCCGTCCGCGGCGGCGCGAGCGGGCTTCGCCGCCGTCGAGTGTCACTATCCGTATCAGACCTCGCCCGATGACCTTCGTACAGCTTTGGCAGACGCTCAAATCCCGATCCTGAGCATAAACACTGCCGTGCAGCGCCTGGGACCTCAGGATACCGGCATGGCCGCCATTCCCGGACACGAAACCGAAGCCGAACACCGGTTCGACGAGGCGCTGGAATATCTGCTTCTGGCAGGCGGGCGCGCCATCCACGTCAAGCCGGGCAACGCGGATGCCGCCGATCCCGCAGCCCATGCCTGTTTTGTATCGCATCTGCGGCGCAGTGCCGCAAAGGCGGCTCGGCACAGTGTGACGTTGTTGATCGAGCCACTGAACCGACAAGAAAACGGCGCGTATTTTCTGCGCTCGAACGCACAGGCCGCCGCGATTATCGATGAGGTCGGTGCCCCGAACCTGCGGTTGATGTTCGATCTCTATCACATGCGCATGGACGGAGGTAATGTGATCGCTGATTTTGCGCGTTACAGGGGCAAGATCGGGCATCTGCAGTTTGCCGGGATCCCCGGACGCCACGAGCCTGACGGCTGCGGGGACACGGGTGCCTGTCTTTCGATGCTCGCGCAATTACATCACGCCGGATATGACGGTTGGATGGCGGCTGAATACCGCCCATGCGGGCCTACAGCAGACGGGCTTGGGTGGATGAAGCGACTAGAGAAGCTGGTCGCAGAGCGATAGCGTGTGACGTCTTTCATGTAGCGAGCCTACCCATGTGTTGATGGTCCGCCCGCGCCGTTTCAGGTCGTTCTGGTATGCTGGCGCCGGATTAACCGGGCACATCATAATGGATCAGGGCGCACGACTTGCTCAAGTCCGGTCGCCCTGATCTCCGCAGCGGTTCAGTGCTTATTTCCCGTGCGGTGTGGCCACCGGGTCTGCCGTCGCCGCCTGGACCATCTGTACTTCGGCCTGCATGATACTCTCGCCCGGGCGAAGATGAGTCCACAAAAGGATCGCACCGACGCTCACCAGCCCCGCGAGCAACCACACAATGCCCGGACCAGACGCAAGAACTGCCGACGTCAAGAACAGCCCGAGCGGCACAATCAAAGCCAACCTTTGCAACAGGGTCATGGGCTTGTGTGCATGACCTTCGACCAACATCGGAAGTGTAAGGAAGAGTGCAGCGAGTGGCAGCGCATCGAAAGCAACTTCAAACCAGTCGTCCGACAGGAGTTGAGAGTAGGCGAACATGAATGGCACGACATAGAGTGCCTTGGAAATTTTCACTGCCTCCCAACCTGTCCGCATTGGTGGGGCTTTGGCGATCCTGGCCGCCACAAAGGCTGTCATACAGATTGGTGGCGTGATCGTACTGTCCTGGCTGAACCAGAAAATGATCAGATGAGCGGCCAGAATGCTCAACCCAAGATCACCGAGCGCAGGGGCTGCGAGCGCTGCGATGAGGACATATGAGGCCGTGACAGGCAACCCCATACCCAGGACATATGACATCAGCGCGATCAATATGAGCGCAATGAACAATGACCCACCGGACAACGCCAGAATTATCGAAGATACTTTTCCCAGAAGCCCCGTCATTGTGATCACACCATAGATCATTGCCGCACTTACAGAGAGCGCCGAGATAGTGATCACCACCCGCGACGACGCCTCGAGCGCAAGAATCAGGAGCTTCGGGGTAATCCGTGTCGGCTTCCGTGCCCAGCTTATCACAAACACGAACACCACCGACGCAGCGCTTGCGTAAAACGGCGTGAAACCGATGATCAGCAAGTAGATCAGGAGGAAAACGGGCAGGAAGATATGTCCGCCGTTGATGAGCACTTCCTTCAAACGCGGCAGTTCATCCGCAGGCAGTCCGGCAAGACCCTTCTTCCGCGCCTTGAATTCGACATAAGCATAGAGTGACAGGAAGTAGAGCAGAGCCGGTACGATCGAGTAGAGCATGATCGTCGTCAGAGCTTCTCCTGTCATCGCGGACATGATGAAGATACCAGCGCCCATCAGCGGGGGTGTCATCGCCCCGCCGAGCGAGGCGGACGACTCGATGGCTCCGGCCTCATGAGGCTTGAAGCCGGTGCGCTTCATCATCGGAATTGTCATTGTTCCGGTGGTGGCGACATTGCTGACGGTGCTGCCAGACAGCATCCCCATCATGGCACTGGCAATGATCGAGACCTTTGCGGGGCCCCCACGTTTGGCCCCGGCGATGGCGAGAGCAAGATCGGTGAAGATGCGGTCACCGCCGGAAACACGGAGAAAAGCGCCGAACATCAGGAATGTGAACAGGAAGGTCGCGGTGATTCCGGTGATAAAGTTGAAGATACCATCCGAAAGCATGTAAAGGTGTTCGACCAACCGAACCGGGGTCGTTCCCCGATGCTCGAAGAGGCCAGGCCAATACGGCCCTGTGAGCGCGTAGAAAATAAAGAAGAGGTTCAGAACAACGATGGACATGCCCACGGTGCGGCGGGTGGCCTCCAGCACCAGTGCGATCGCCAAGACGCCAAACGCCATGTCGAGGGGCAAGATGGGGTCGTAATAGGCGAAACGTGCCTGGAACCGACTGTAGTTCAAGATCACCCAGACGAAAGCAGCGCAGCCAAGTATGGCGAGCACCCAGTCGAAGAGCCGGGGCTGATCGCCCTTGCGCGACTGAAACATCGGGTAGAGAAGGAAGATCATCGGGATAACGACAGCCAAGTGGCTTGCGCGCAGCTTGATGGCCGGGATCGGTGCCACAAGGGCCTGCCAGAGTGTGAAAACCGCAAGCCCCGCGCAGCACAGCGTTATAAAGAGCCCAACACCCCCGGAAGGCTGCCTCTGCCCACCTGGAAAGGCTCGTTCGCGTGTCTCTTCGAAGCGTTCGGGATCGGTGGCTAGCCAGGAAAAAAAGTGCTTGGGAATCACGATCTCTCTCTGCCTCCATTGGCAACGGCAGCAGGCGATAGCGTTACCCTGCCGGGGATGTTCAACACGGGAATGGGCGAAAAACAGAGGGGGCTACACAGAGCCCCCCCGACTTGGCGTTCCAAGTTCAGTCGATCCAACCGCGCTCGCGATAGTACCGCTCGGCACCAGCGTGCAGAGGAATGCCGAGCCCTTCAGCCATGGTCTCGGGGTTCCATTCCTCGAAGGACGCATGGGTCGAAATCAGCCGCTCATGATTCTCGGCGACGGCCTTGGTGAAATTGTATACATAGTCGTCATCGAGTTCCGTGGTCGCGAAGTAGACATACGGCATTCCCACCGTCAGCACGTCTTCATCCTGATTGGGATATGTGCCAGCGGGGATCGTCACAGGCAGCATTCCCCAGCGCTCAACAAGCGTGTCCGTGGCTGCTTCCGACAGCGACATGATCCGCGAATTGGGCCGCGCCGACATGAGCTGCACGACTTGGGCGGCAGGCGGGTTGATGAAGAAGTTGACCATGTCGAACTGCCGGTTGCTCCAGCCATCAGCACGACCTGACGTGTTCAGGAGCTGGACACTGCCACCCCATTCCTCGATGTCGTCGAATGACAAATCGTAGACACTGAACACTTCACTCAGAGTAAAGAGCTCCGTCGAGCCCGTTGGCCCGGTGGCGACAGCCAGTGATGGTGTCTCCGCTGCGATTGTGTCGAACGCCATGTCACCTACCCCGACGATGTGCAACGCGTTTGCCGTCATACCCGAGATGGCGCGAAGTTCCGGGAACGCCTCTTGGTAAAGGTCATTGCTGCCCTCGCGCGCAAGCATGAGAAACGGCCCGTAGGAAATACCGATGTCAGACTGTCCCGTACCCACCCGCAGTGGGTTGCCGACGCCACCGGCCCCGGGAACGACCGAAGTCGGTTGCCCCGCGTAGTTTTCATTGACTCGTTCTGCCAGCATGGAAGCGACAGGGAACCACCCACCCGTCGGGCTTCCAGAGATGATCTCGACACCCGAGATCCTTTCCTGCGCGATGGCGCCACTGCCCGCAGCGACTGCGAACGCGCATGTCAGGGCAGCACATGCGCCCCTCATTTCAAGTGGAATGGTCATCGTTCTTACCTCCGTGCTTCATTTTCAGTATCAAGCTTTTATTGTGTTCAGGTCATGGCCTGAACTGCGGTCTGCCAGTTCGTCCCTACGATCGCCTTCCACCCCACTGCCCCGCGAGATTTGTGTGAAATGGGGTGCTCGACAACCGCTCTGAGCGATGGCATTATGTCTACAGTATACTATTTTTGTGGTTGATCAACCTTGAAGTTTTCGGTCTTGACGAGCATCTGGCCTTGCCCGATCCGCTCCGCGGCGGCCCGGGCAGCCTCGGATTGCAGCGCCGTCTGCGTTGCGTTTACCTGCAAAATGCTCGGAGAAACGCTTGCCGTCCTGACGAGCCGTGACTCAGAAGGGAGCCATGGGCGCAAGCTATGCCAGCGCAACAAACCACGACGAAGTTAATCACGCCATCAGTCTACAGGGGCAACACAAATGGTGCAGAACAGTCTGAAAATCGCAATAATTCCCGGTGATGGCATCGGTCGAGAAGTGATGCCCGAGGGCATGCGTGTTCTAGAAGCCGCTGCCAGACGCCATGGTATTAATCTTGAATTTGACGAGTTTGATTTCGCGTCTTGTGACTACTACCGGAAGCACGGCATCATGATGCCCGAGGACTGGCAGGATCTGATCGGCGGACATGATGCAATCTACTTCGGAGCGGTAGGGTGGCCGGAACTGGTGCCAGACCATGTCTCGCTTTGGGGCTCACTGATCCAGTTCCGACGCCAGTTCGACCAGTATGTCTGCCTGCGCCCCGCGCGCCTTATGCCTGGTGTGCCGTGCCCGCTTTCCGGTCGAGAACCAGGTGACATAGATTTCCTGATCGTCCGGGAAAATACAGAAGGCGAATACTCGTCGATTGGCGGTTCAATGTTCACGGGCACTGACCGCGAAATCGTAATTCAAGAGACAGTCATGAGTAGAGTTGGGGTTGATAGAGTGCTTCGTTATGCTTTTGCCTTGGCCAGTCGGCGCGATCGCAAGCGACTGACTTCGGCTACAAAGTCAAACGGAATATCAATCACGATGCCATACTGGGACAACCGGGTTGAAGAAGTGGCGAAGTCTTACCCGGAGGTCGACTGGGATAAATATCACATAGATATTCTGGCAGCGCATTTCGTCCTGAACCCGGATCGCTTCGACGTTGTTGTGGCGTCAAACCTCTTCGGCGACATCCTGTCGGACCTTGGCCCTGCCTGCACCGGCACCATCGGCATTGCACCGTCCGCCAATGTAAATCCCGAGCGCGAGTATCCTTCTCTGTTCGAGCCGGTTCATGGCTCGGCGCCCGATATTGCCGGACAGGGCATCGCCAATCCCGTAGGTCAGATCTGGGCCGGCGCCATGATGCTTGAACATCTGGGGCACGAGCAGGCCGGAAAAGAAATAGTGGAAGCCATCGAGGCCACACTTGCAGAGACCAGCTTGCGGACCCGGGACCTCGGAGGAACTGCAGATACCGAAATCTGCGGCAAGGCGATTGCGAGCGCTCTGGAGTGAGTAGAGCTGTTGCCGGTGCCGTGGACAGCGGGTTAATCGCGGTGTTTGATCCCACGTTTAGATGGTGCGATCCTTTCGTAGGAACGCGACGCAGCACGAAATTGCGCAATCACAACATGAACATGCACTGCACAGGATACAGTCTAACCAACTGAAACACCGACCAAATCGCTGCCATCCATCATTGGGCCGCCTCTCATTCTAACATATTGCTTTATACTAGATATTCTTCATTGGGCAAAATGCTGGCGGCGGATATGACTACGCTGGATTACGGCGCAGTATGCCAGAATTTGCCCCTCTACGACGACACGTTGCACACACAGTGCGCACGAAAATGT
>SKWJ01000265.1 GCA_007128995.1 Paracoccaceae bacterium | reverse complement strand
CTGCAAGGGCGTCTGGATGATCGCACGCAGGCGTTCTGTGGCCACAAGCAGTCTGTCTTGCTCTTCAGATATCTGCCATTCGGGACAGTCAAACCCCTCGAGACTGTCGCGGCTGCGCCCTTCGGGCGGCAGCGGGCCTTGCGGGGCAACACTCCAGCTGCGTCCCTGCCGCCAGTCGCCGTCCTTCAACAGCCTGACGCGGAACTGCGCCTCTTCCAGCACATCCAGGCGCATCACATGCCGCCCTTCGACACGCAGGGTGAAGCCATGCGAATCGCGGGCTTCCAATTCCCATGTTTCCAGCGTTTTCATGGCATCAGCATCCCAGTAACAGGCGTGGAAGTAACCGGCTGATTACTGGAACAAAGGTCACCAGTAACACAACCCCCTGTTTGAACACGCTGCGCAGATCGCCGATGAGATGGGCTTCATGCGTGATCTGGCGCAGGCCCGCACAGCGCGTCGGCACGACTGCTCGCAGCCGCCTGTCTGGTCAACCACACCCGCAACCGGATCGAAGCCGTCTTGCCGAAAATCTGGACGTGATCGGTATCAATGAATATGATGGCTAGTATGACAAGAACACCCGTGATCTTATCGAAACCAGTCGCAATTCGCGGCCAGACTGACCCGTGTTCGACTCTGGAACCGCGGCAGATGGCGCGACTGGCGCGCGCGGCCCGAAGCGCGGCCTGTTCAGCGCCGCTTACATGACAGAGATTTACCGCCAGCAGATCAAGATCCTGCGTGATCTGGACTACGTCAAAGGCAAGTCGCCATGGATCATTCATGATTTCCATGTGGAGCGGAGACAGAACATCTTCCAGCAGGGCGACTGTATCCTGACCGAATGCCTGCTTACCGAGCGTATGCCGATCGGCCACTTGGTTGCGCGTGACGCGACACAGAACAGCATTCTGGTCGATACGGTCCGCGAGTTGTGGGACAAGCGCGCGCGCAGCCGCATGTGGGCGCAATTGCATGACCGCATCTTCGAGAGTGATTACCGGATGCGCTGGCTTGATGACCACAAACTCGTACTCTCGGCGCTTCAGCGGCGCGATCCGGAAGCGGCGCGCAGCGCCATGTGGCAACATCTGGAGAATGTGCGCGTCACCTTGCTGACCCTCTCGGATGACGAAGATCCCGGTCTTGACGGATACCTCTTTGACTCTCACCAAGTCTCGAAAGCGTTTCGATAACCTTCCTGCAGCAGACGGAAACTCATAAAATGCACTATACATGGCGCTGGTTCGGCCCTGAAGACCCGGTTTCCCTTGCCGACGCGCGACAGGCGGGCGCGGCGGGCATTGTTTCGGCCCTGCATCATGTGCCCAATGGCACGGTCTGGCCGCTCGAGGACATCGTCCAGCGCAAATCCCTGATCGAGGATGCCGGGTTGCGCTGGTCCGTTGTCGAAAGCATCGCTGTGCCCGAAGCGATCAAGCTGGGCAGTGACGGTTGGGAGGATCTCGCAGATGCCTGGGCGCAATCCGCGCGCAACCTTGCGCAGCACGGGATCACGACGATCTGCTACAATTTTATGCCGATCCTTGACTGGACCCGCACCCGGCTGCGCCATCGCCTGGCCGATGGTGCGGAATGTCTGCGCTTTGACCGTGTCGATCTGGCCGCCTTTGACCTGCATATCCTGCAACGCCCGAACGCGCGTCTTGCCTATGGCCCGGCGCTGCTGGACCGCGCCGATATCCGCGCCCGAAGCCTTGATGACACCGAGCGCGCCGCGTTGATCAACACGATCCTTGCAGGGTTGCCAGGATCGGAAGAAAGCTATTCGCTGGAAGGCTTTCGCGCCCAGATCGCCCGCTATGACGGGCTGGGCGCCGATGGGTTGCGGCGCAACCTCGCGCAATTTCTGGCGCGGGTGCTGCCGCAACTCGCCCCCCTTGGTGTGAAGCTGGCCCTGCACCCGGATGATCCGCCGCGCCCGATTTTCGGCCTGCCACGGGTGGTTTCAACCGCGCAGGATCTGCGCAAAATCTGTGCCATGCAGGACCATCCGGCGAATGGCCTGACATTCTGTGTCGGCTCGCTTGGGGTGCGGACCGATAATGACCTGCCCGCCATGCTGCAGGAATTTGGCCCGCGTGTGCATTTCCTGCATCTGCGCAACACACGGCGCGACAGGCTGTCACCAGAAGATACAGCGCAAGTCGATGCGATCGCTGGCGAGAGCTTCGAAGAGGCCGCGCATCTTGAAGGCGATGCCGATATGGCGCGACTCGTTTCAATTATTGTGAAGCTGGAGCAGACCAGCGGCCGCACCCTGCCCTTCCGCCCGGACCATGGCCATGCGCTGCTAAGCGATCTCAGGCAGGGCTATCGCCCTGGCTATCCGGCCATCGGCAGATTGCGCGGCATGGCAGAGATCCGGGGGATAGAACATGCGCTGGTTGCAAGTTACGGCCAACGCGGCGACACGGTTTAACATGACAGATCACAATCGGCGCGCATAGCTTTCGTTCGCTGATTCAAGGAAGGGGCATGCGGCCTTCGTGCACGTCAAGGCAGAGGCATCCCATAGTCCCGGCACGGTGTGAGAGACATATTCAGAGGGAACCGGCGCTATCTTTTGAGAGAACATTCTATCCAATGACTGATTATGTCAGCTTTTGCGACATTTTTTGGGAGTGAAATTCAAGCTACAAAAAACGCCTGAGCGCTGCAGCGCTTTGTATGTTGTAAGACCCTTTATACAACCCAGGGTTACTGTTCTGAGTTTGGGCCTTTTTGTCAGCGATTCTGGCCGAAGCCGAACTGAAATGGAGTTGGCATGGCTGAAATTGGTCCCCACCGCATTCACCCGAAAGACGACGCGTCGCGGCATCGGCAGGGCGGCTTGTGCACGACCAGCCCTACCGATTGGTCTGCCCGAAACGATGTGGTCGCGTCGAAGGTCGCCTTCTCGACCCGGACAACAGAGGGCAAGACAGACGCCACCATTCCGGCGGCAACTCTGGATGAAGCAATCGTTCGGTTCGTGAACCTTTCGCAGACATTGCAAGACTCTGTGCTGGCTGATTTGCAGGGCAGAGCAGCGTGCCAGACCCTTGAGCATGTGTTGGGGGCCGCTCGGTCAGTGATCAAAGACCAGCTGGTGGACGCACTGAACGGTGCTGCGGAATTTGATGAAGTGGCCGAGGTGCTGATCGATGCCTCTATCATCTTTCCGGAACATTTCGCGCCGATCGCGGCATGGGATATGGCCAGTGTCAATGCGTTTCAGGAGCTGTTTCTTGTTGCTGCGCTGGACAGGGGGTTTGCAGACTTCGGCGCTGCGAAACGCTTCTTCCATCAAGCGATAGCGTTCGTGCAAGCAGGTAAGAAACTGGTACACACCGCAAATCAGAAAGATCTGGAGGCTTTGGCGACACAGGTATCGATCGCCTGTGACACGCTGGCATCCATGAATGTCAATCTGGGTGATCTGACTGTCGCTAGATTCAGTGGTCTGATCGCAGATCTAGCGGATATGGACCCCGCAGCATTTCAGGCCGCTGCAGATGATCTGGCGAGGAACGCACCTTACGGAGGTTGGGCCGTTGTCAGTCTTTATGACGGCAGTCTTTTCTGCGTTGCCGAAAATCTGTTCCCCTTTTGGCGTGAAGTTCAATCAGTGATCGCGTCTGCGCGCGAAAACTCTGGGGCGCAGTTTACGCAAACGGCATTGGAGAAGACGCTTCTGACACTTCAGTCCGTGCAGGAGAAGATCCCGTTCATCACGATCGACGGCCGGGAATGTGCCGATGCAATCCACGCCCTCTCTGCCATGGACACATCGCTGAAAACATTGGCATCCGGCCGTATGCGCGCCCTTGTGTCTGATATTGCAGCCAACATCACCAGACATGCCGGGAATGAAAATTGTGCGTCCTGCCTTGCTCTGCTGGAAAAACTGATTGCTCTGCGTCAGGTAACCCAATCGGCAGTCACCGCAGGGCAGCGCAACTCGCTGGGCGTGGCAGAATTTGAAAGCCTGCGCGACGCCCTCGCCGCGCTGGACGGACGGGTTGTCAATTCTCAGCCAATTGTCGCACGCGAGGTGACAGCCGGCTTCAACGATGTGATCCGTCGGTTCGGGGCGCTGTCGCGTCCACAGTTCAGGGCACTTCAAAGTGACCTCGGCTTATATGCGACGAAGATCACGAGCTTCTCCTGTATGTTCGCACTGTTCAACGGGTTACTGACCTATCGCGAGACAGCGCACGCAGCCGCGGAGGCGGGGAACGCCGGCGCGCTTGTGCTGCGCCACATCGAAGCCGTGACAGCGGCACTATTGGCGCTGCCTGAAGACGTAAAAACTCACGACACCGGCATCGCTAGTTTCATCAAGACCCACAATCACCTTGAAAGACTGTTGGGCGCGGAACAATTTCCCCCAGACAGTTTCGCAGAACTTGCTGGTGACTTGGCCGCGAACGCAGGGGCGGGTTTTGAAAACTATGCGGCCATGCTGACTTTGCTGGGACCTTTGGCTGAGTTCCACGTTACATTGCGCGCCGCGATTCATGAAATCGAATTCGGCGATTTCACCCGCGGTGAAGGTGGCACGCTTGAGACTGTGCTGGAAAAGCTGGAAACGATCGCCGCAGCAAAAGCAAGCGCCACGATTGAGAAGATTGACATAGGCACAATCCTTGCCGAAACGACAGAAATTGTTGAACGTATTAACAAGATACCAGCTGGCTGCAGATTCATCGCCTTCGCATCCGATCTCGCGGCAGAATCGCTCACAGCAAGCCTACAAGACCTGAGCGAAGCGCTTGAACACCTCTTGGTGTTTCATGAAACTGTGGAAAAGATGCTCGAAGCCGGCAAGTCAGGCAAGCTTGAGGTGGCAAATGCGTGCATCTTGCAACCGCTCCTGTCAGTGCTGGACTCTGGCGCGCGGACACTGAACAGGGTGTCATAGCGCAGGTCGCACGGCCAAGCTGTCTGCCGCGCGCATTCAGAGGAATGGCGCAGCGTCAAGATCTGGTGCGGCTGGCCTGATTTGACTTTCAGGCGGAACATGCCTGTAAGCTAGGCGATTCCGGGTTTACCACCGGGTATGACTGTTTTTTCGAGAATAGGTCTGTCCAAGAGGAGTATTGGCCGTATAAGACTTGCCGCATTGGTCACTGGATATTCGTAAATCATGTCAGAACAACCGCCATATTCCCCCTTTCAGAAGTCTCAATCTTCGGCAGACTTGGGGAATGATGTCGATCTGTGGACGCTGCTGGGCGGCATGCCTGTTCCGATTGCGGTACATGAACTGGGCGAGGGGGCGGCGATTCGCTTTCTGAATGACAGCTTTACCCAAAGCTTCGGCTATAGCTTGGCGGATATTCCGAACCTGAATGTCTGGGCAGAGCGCGGATATCCGGACCCAGACTACCGCCAAGAGGTGTTCACCCGCTGGTGGGCCGAAATCGGGGCGCGACAGACTACTGGCATCGTCGCGCCACCGGGCGAATACCGGTTCCACGACGGGCATGGCCGGGAACGCCAAGTTCTGATTGGTTTTGCACTTCACGGCGATCTGGTAATTGTCACCTTTCAGGATCTGACCCAGACACGCGCAGCAGAGGCGGCGCTGGAAGCCGAAAGGCGGCAGAATGAGAAGACCGCCTTTGCGCTGACTGAAAACATGCCCGCCGGTGCCTATACGATGGTGCTGCACCCCGGCGCGGAACTGGCGGAGTTCGCTTTTCTCAGCACGCAATTCCTGAACATGATGGAGATGACCCGCGAAGAGGCCGAGGGCGATGCGATGAAGGTTTTCGCGGGGGTCCACCCGGAGGACCGCCCGCAGTGGATTGCACGTAACGCCGAAGCCTTTGCCAGACGCGCGCCTTTCTCGGGGGAAACGAGGATCGTTGCACATGGTCAGACGCGATGGGTTCGGGCAGAGTCTGTCCCACGCGAATTGACTGACGGCTCCGTGATCTGGGAAGGTATTCTTGTAGATATCGATGCGCTCAAGCGCACAGAAAAGCAATTGCAGACTGTGCTCGAAGCGGCACGCGCCTTTACATGGCGGCGTGATCTGCGGACCCGCCGTTCAGAATTCGATGGCCGATGGGCAGAGCGTGCGGGCCATGCAGCTGGTGTGGACCATGTGCGAAGCGACGATTGGATACATACTGTTCATCCGGATGATCGGAAAGCGGTTCAGGCCGCAGTGACTGCTCTGGAAAAGGGAGAGGTCGACAATAATATACTGACCTATCGCCGCCAGACTCTCAGGGGTGACTGGCTTTGGTTACAGGTTCATGCCGGTGTCAGCGAACGCGACGCCCTTGGTCAGCCAGTTGCACTCTCAGGTGTCAGCTTCGATATCACGCCACAAATGGCCGCACGCGCGCAAGCGCAGGAGGAGCAAGCGCAACTGCGCGAAGAGATGCAGCGCGCCCAGCAGCGCGACACTGTCGCACAGATTGCCGGGGGGGTGGCGCATGATCTCAACAACTTGATCGCAGTGGTCGCCGGTACAGCCGAGATGCTGGAACTTCAGGCCGCCGAGCAGCCGGCTCTGCTCAGCGGGCTGGACCGGATCCGCCGCACCGTCGGCATGGCGCGCGACCTTATCACCGGTCTGGGCGGGCTGGTGCGCCCCGATCTTCCGCGCGGATCGCATGATCTTGGCAAGCTGATGCAGAATGCTGTGGATCTTCTGGGTCAGCGGCGAATTGCGCGGCATGAGATAGGCATCGATTTCGCAGATGAACCTTCACCGATCTGGGCTAACCCGACCGAGGTCATGCAGGTGCTGGTCAATCTGGCCATCAATGCCTGCGACGCCGGGACAACTGACGCCCCGGCAAAGGTGCGTATCCAAGCCTTGCCAGCAGAGAGCACCCCGCCCCGGCGCCCACCCGATGCCGGCACAGTTTTGGACGCGTCAGTCCCGATGACGCTATTCACGATCCAGGACACCGGCATCGGCATAACCGACGAGGTGCGCGCGCGGATGTTCCGGCCCAACTTCACGACCAAGGGCAAGGCGGGGACAAGGCTTGGACTGCTGATCGTCTCAACCATCCTGATGGCCAATCGTGCGGCGATGTGGGTCGACAGCACGCCGGGCGAAGGAACGACAATGACCCTCGCCTGGCCGAGTATCGCCCCGGCAGATCAAAGCGCCCTGAAGAAAAGCGATCAGGCATCGCCAAATGTCGGTGCCCGGTCAGCCGGCCTGCTGGAGGGCATGCAGGTGCTGGTGGTGGATGACATGCCAGATGTCGCCGAAGTGCTGGCCGACATGCTGGAAGCCGCGGGCGCCATCGCAGTGGCCATTTCCGACCCGGTTGAGGCGGCACAGGTCCTTGCCGAGGCACCAGATGCATGGTCAGTGCTCGTGACTGATCTGCATATGCCGGCTATGGACGGTGTGGCACTGGCGCGCCATGCTGGCGCACTCTCGCCGCCGGTTCCGGCAGTGCTTGTGACGGCGCGCAGCGACATGCTGGACGACGCGGCGAAATCTCGCTTCGCTGCGATAATGTCCAAGCCCGTCACCTCGGCCAGACTGGCGCAGGCTGTCCGCTTGGCCAAGTCTTGAAACATGTAGCTTTGGTTGTCGATTGCAGTGGAACAGCCACCGCTGGATTGCGTCGAACAGGTCACCTGACGCGCGGCGCGGCGGTCAACCTTGACAACCATGACGCGCATCGCACTGTCAAGGAAGACAAGATGACCGCCGAGACGTGTTCGATTACATCGCGCCCTACCATCATCCCAAGAAAAAATCCGCTTGCAACTGAATGCTGTCAGCGATCATCTTCGAACAGCAGATGACACTGAAGCTGCAGGGCATCTGGAAAAACCAGGGACGATCTTGGCAGATTGACCAGATGCATTGTCTGCTTCAATAGTCCGATATTCTGGATTAAGCCGCGTTTTTTAAGCCCCAGTCTTTCTAGGTTTCGCGCATGGCTCTACGGAAGCTGTCCCGTAGTGGTTGCATGAGATAGTCAAATGGACTGCGCGTACCAGTATTGATGAATACCTCAACCGGCATACCTGGAATTAGCGGAAGGGTAGACAGTGGTCTGGTATCCTGATCCGGTTCGTGGAATTGCAGAACAGTTTCGAAATAGGTGTCTCCGGTCCGGTCGTCTTCGATACGGTCAGCAGAGACCCGCAGCACTTTGGCCGTGTATGGCGATACTTCGCTCTGCTTGAAGGCCGAAAGGATGACTTGTGCGCTCTGACCTGCAGAAATGAGATCGACATCCATTGGCGAAACACGTGCATGAACAAGAAGCGACGTCGCTTCCGGCACGATGCTGAGCAGCACCTCCCCCGGCTGCACGACAGCACCTTGGTTATGCACCGCAAGACCGACGACGACACCTGACACTGGCGCACG
>SKWJ01000194.1 GCA_007128995.1 Paracoccaceae bacterium | reverse complement strand
GCTGTTGATGTTGCGGGTTTTGATGCGGCGATGGCAGAACAGAAGGCCCGCGCCCGCGCAAGCTGGGCCGGGTCGGGCGAGGCAGCGGATGCTGCGATCTGGTTTGATCTGGCAGATGCGCATGGACCGACGGAGTTTCTCGGCTATGACATGGAGCGCGCAGAAGGCCAGGCGCTCGCGCTGGTGGTTGATGGTGCTTTGGCCCCAGAGGCCCGGAAAGAGGTGCAGATCATTGTCAATCAGACACCGTTTTACGCGGAATCCGGTGGGCAGGTTGGCGATACCGGGTTCATTAGATCTGCTACCGGAACTGCGGAAGTGACTGACACGCGCAAGATAGCCGGTGTATTTGTCCATCAGGCCCGCCTGACAGAAGGGCGGATCGAGGCAGGGCAGGCGGTCAAGCTGGAGGTCGATCACCGCCGCAGGCGCGCTATCCGCGCTAATCATTCAGCTACTCATCTGTTGCACGAAGCCCTGCGGCGTGCACTTGGCGAGCATGTCGCGCAGAAAGGATCGCTGAACGCAGCAGACCGGCTGCGATTTGATTTCAGTCACAGTGACGCGCTGACCGACGCAGAGCTTTCGCAGGTCGAGGGTGAGGTGAATGCCTTCATTCGGCAGAACTCTGCGGTCGAGACACGGATCATGACGCCCGATGATGCGCGAGCGCTTGGCGCGCAGGCCCTGTTTGGTGAAAAATATGGCGATGAGGTGCGCGTCGTTTCCATGGGCGTTGCCGCCAATTCCGGCAAGGGGCATGATGGGGATACATACTCTCTGGAACTTTGTGGCGGGACGCATGTCGCGCGAACAGGCGATATCGGAACATGTGTCATTCTGGGGGACTCTGCGTCATCTGCAGGTGTTCGCAGGGTAGAGGCACTGACGGGCGAAGCCGCGCTTGCCTATCTGCGCGTGCAAGACCAGAAGTTGCAAGAGGTTGCCGGCTTTCTGAAAGTACCCGCGCAGGATGTGCCCGCGCGTGTCAGGGCGCTGATGGAGGAGCGACGCGCCTTGACCAACGAGATTGCCCAGTTGAAGCGCGACCGTGCGATGGGCGGGCATGATGCGGAAGAAGCGCCCAAAACCGTAGCCGGCATTGCGTTGATTGCAAAAGTGATCACAGGGGTAAGCGGGAAAGATCTTCCGCCTCTCATCGATGCGATGAAAGAGAAACTGGGATCGGGCGTGGTCGTTCTCATCGCAGATACGGGCGGAAAACCTGCTGTTGCTGCGGGCGTTACGTCGGATCTCACTGGCTCGTTTTCCGCAGTCGAGCTGGTCCGCGCGGCAGTTGCGGAGCTTGGTGGAAAAGGTGGTGGTGGCCGTCCAGACATGGCGCAAGGCGGTGGGACCGATATCACGAAGGCAGACGCAGCCTTCGCTGCTGTGACAACACTGCTGGAAGGAGGCGACGAATGAGCGCACTTTGGATTGCCCATGTCGATGTAACAAACCCAGACGCATATGGCGAATACGCCAAACGCGCGACAACAGCGATCGCGGCACATGGCGGCGTGTTTCTGGCGCGTGCCGGCCGCTATGTACAGCTTGAAGGACGCGACCGTGCACGCAATGTCGTGGCGCGGTTTCCATCACTGGAAGCTGCCCAAGAGTGTTATTACTCTGCCGAATACCAAGAGGCTTTGGGTTTTGCGAAGAACGCTGCCGAGCGCGACCTGGTCATTGTTGAAGAGGTTGAATAACTGCGCTGCGCTCCAGTGACCGGGTCACGGCCTCTTCACTGCGCCTGCTTGGGTCTTGCTGCAGGTCAGTCGTCTGTGAAGGGATCGCATTTGTACCGCACTCCGGTCAGGTATAGTCCATGCGGCGGACTGACCGGTCCACAAGCCGCACGATCGCGTGCGCTGAGAGCGGTTTTCACATCACCGGGCTGCCAGGCGCCAGCGCCGACCCGCTCCAGCGTTCCTATGATGCTGCGAACCTGATTGTGCAGAAAGGACCGCGCGCGTAACCGGAACTGAAATTCCGTTCCCTGTGCGATAGGGTGGGCGCTGATTTCCAGCGCATCTAGCGTCTTGACTGGCGATGCGGCCTGACACTGACTGGCGCGAAAGGTGGTGAAATCATGCTGGCCGATCAGATACTGTGCGGCGGCTTGCATGTCGCCAAGTTCGAGTCTGTGCCGGATGTGCCAGACCTGTCCTGTCAGCAAGGCAGGAGGAGCACGACGGGCAACGAGCCGAAACAGATACCGCCTTTCAACTGCTGAAAACCGCGCATGAAAACTGTCCTCGACTCGCGAAACAGCCAGAATCGCAACAGGCAGGGGCCGCAGATGATGGTTCAAGGCGTCGCGCAGACGCAATGGCGTCCAGTCTCGCTGCAGGTAACAATGCGCAACCTGGCCTGTGGCATGAACACCAGTATCGGTCCGGCCAGCACCAGCAATGCGCGGAGGATCGGGCTCAAGCCGTGCAAGGGCATGTTCAATAGCCTCTTGCACTGTCGGCAGGCCAGACTGCGCCTGCCAGCCGCAAAAGGGTCGCCCGTCATATTCTATCAGCAATGCATATCTTGGCATGCTGCGGCACTTAGCCCGCACAGTTCAGCTTTGCAATCTGCCTTCTGCGGCAAGAATAGCCGCAAGCCCGCGCCGGTAATCCGGGTATCGGGGTTGCCAACCCAGCTCGCGCTTTATGCGATCATTGCGAACGCGCTTGTTGTCGCTGTAAAAACTGCGCGCCATCGGTGACAGGTCTGCCTTCTCGAAATCTATTTCGGGCGGGACGGGTATGCCAAGCAACTGCGCAGCGTGTTCCAGCACATCCTGCGGCGGGGCCGGGCTGTCGTCGCACAGATTGAATATTCGGCTGTCAAGGCCCGACAGGATTGACAGTTCAAGCGCAAGGCCAATATCTTCATAATGGATGCGAGAAAAATACTGACCCGGTTTGATCACGCGCTGCGCCTGTCCCTTCCGAAGCTTCTCGAACGGTCCACGCCCGGGTCCATAGATGCCCGCGAGGCGGAAAATATGAAGCGGCACGCCAGCACGCGCAGCGACCGCCTGCCATGCGGCTTCGGCCTCCAGCCTCGCCCGAGAGCGCGCCAGCACAGGCTGGGTCAGGGACTCTTCATCCACCCAGCGCCCTTTGTGATCGCCATAAACACCGACAGTCGAGAGATAACCAATCCAGCGAAGATGTGTCGCCCTTTCAAATCTGTCTGCAAAGTGTTCAAGCACGGGATCAATGCCCTGAGGCGACACTGAGATCAGCACATGAGTAACATCTTCCAGCGGCAGGTCGGTGCCGGGCCAGACCAGTGCCTTGATCCCGCGCGCTTCTAGTTCTGACGCTTTCTCTTCGCTTCGGGTCGTCGCAATGATAGACCAACCACCAGTCATGAGCCGCTCCTCAAGGGCGCGCGCACTATAGCCATGTCCGATGGATAGCAGAGTCTGTGTCATCTGAAGGACCTGACCATATCATTTGCAGATTTCAAGAGCACGGGTCGATGCTCAGGGGTAGATCCGGATCGGGGTCCCATCTCTGACCATGGCATAGATGTCTTCCATTTCACGGTCGGACACAGCAATACATCCATCGGTCCAGTCGCCCTGCGCATTCTGAAATCTTGGCCCGCGACCATGTATGAATATGTCACCGCCGGGCTTCCAGCCATTTGCTTTGGCCCGCGCACTGTCATCTTCATTCGGATAGCTGATACCCAGCGACAGATGGAAGCGACTGTTGGGATTGCGCCGGTCAATGATATAGGCCCCCTCTGGGGTGCGCCGATCCCCCTCGCGCTGCTTGTGATCGAACGGATCACCGCCAAGCTGCACCTTGAAAACCCGAAGCGGGCGATCAAAATGCCACAATTCCATCTGACGCGCCGCCTTGTGAACCACGACATGCGTGACCACCGGTCCATTGTAAGTGCGGAATTTACTGGGAGGTTTTGCGCAGGACGCAATAACGGCCACCAGCGCCAGAGCGGCGACAAAACGGATGAAAAACATGCAACTGCCTCAGGTTTTTCTTTTACCTTGCCCGAAAACCCCTGCCATGCCAAGCGGCGCATCGATGCACATCACAAATGCGTCACTCGCCCGGCGCACGCGGCGCGCTTTCTTGCGCCGCCTCCTTTGCCGAAAGCCGTTCTTCAATTGCGCTCAGGCGTTTGAGGACCTCATCGCGGTAATCTTCCGTTGCCTGATTGCTTTCTGCGGCATGGGCATCTTGCATCGAATTGACGATAAGACCGACAAGCAGGTTCACGACGGCAAAGGTTGTCACCATGATAAACGGCACGAAAAAGGCCCAGGCAAAGGGATAAACTTCCATCACCGGGCGGACAATTCCCATCGACCATGATTCCAGTGTCATGATCTGGAAAAGAGAATAGGCCGAGTTGCCCAGATCTCCGAACCATTCAGGAAAGCTGTCCTTGAACAGTTTTGTCGCCATGACCGCGCCGATGTAAAACAGCATCCCCATTAACAGAAACACCGAGCCCATTCCCGGAAGCGCCTTGATGAACCCTTCAACCACGCGGCGCAGATTCGGGCTGACCGACACAACGCGCAGCAAACGCAGGATACGCAGCGCCCGCAAGACACTGAACCCCTGTGCGCCTGGCACAAGCGAGATGCTGACGATCAGAAAATCGAATATGTTCCAGCCAGAACGCCAGAAGCGCCCCCGTTGCGCATGAAACTTCAAGATCAATTCGATCACGAATATGCTCAGACACAGCGCATCAAGCGTCAGGATCAGCCCGCCGGCGAAGCCCATCAACGTGTCGGAAGTTTCCATTCCCAGCAAGACCGCATTGAATACGATGACCCCAAGAATACCGTTGCGCACCCATGCTTGTTCCAGAAAGCGGGCGGTCTTGTCACGACTGAACATCGTCACTTCCTTGTCTGATCTCTTACGTGTGTAATGCTATCTGTTGAACCGGGCCACAAGCTCCACATGTGGGCTGAAGCGAAATTGGTCTACCATCCGGACCCATTCCAGTCGATACCCGCCAGCAACAAGCAGCTTTGCATCGCGCGCAAAACTGACCGGGTTGCAGGAGATGGCCGCGACAGATGGCACGGTGCTCGCCGCGAGTTCATGCGCCTGTGCTTCTGCACCTGCGCGCGGTGGATCAATCACCACACAGTCAAATGCGGCCAATTCATCGGCTTTGAGCGGGTGACGAAATAGGTCTCGGGCGACATGGCGGATCGGACGAACCCTTTCTGTGCCGCGCCAGCCTGCTTCAAGGGCTTTCAGCATCCCGCCCGCAGCTTCGACAGCCAGCACTTCAGACTGTTCAGAAAGCGGCAAGGTGAAGGTCCCACATCCGGCAAAAAGATCTGCAATATTGTGCGCGCCATCCGCAATTTCGGCAACACTCGCTTGCATGGCTGCCTCGGCGTCTTTTGTTGCCTGCAAGAAAGCCCCCGGAGGAGGGGTGACCAGCGCAGGTCCCAATCTGTGAACCGGCGCATGCGCCTGTATGATGACCTCTCCATCCCAGGAAAGGCGTGCAAATCCTGTCTGTCCGGCCCATTGTGCAAGATCGGTGCGCTGCTTGTCATCCAGAGGTCTGTTCGCTGTAACGGCAAGATCCAAACCGTTCTCGGCGCGCGTGAGCGACAGGACCAACTCTTCCTTGCGCGTGCCGAACCGCGCGACAAGATCTTCAAGCGGCGGCAGGGCTTTGGTCAGTTCGGGATGCAGGATCATGCAGTTGGGAACAGATGTCACGACATGTGAGGCACGCGCATGAAACCCGACCAGTGCACCGGACTTGATCCGTCGTCCGGCAAAGGCAGCACGACGTCGGCTGTAAAGTGACGAGACATGCGCCGTGCGAAAATCGGTTTCAAGCCCATGGGCAGCAAGTGCCTGCCGAATGACAGTTTCCTTCCAAGCAGTCGCGAAGTCAGTGCGGACATGCTGAAGCGCACAGCCGCCGCAGGTGCGGTAATGCGCGCAAGGCGCCTTAATCCGATCGGGCGACGGTTGTAGAATGCGCGGGCTGGCCATGCGGCCCTCGACCACGTCCCCCTCGACCACTTCACCGGGCAAGGTGCGAGCCACAAAGACCGGGCCATCCCCGATGCCATCACCATGATGGCCAAGCCGTTCAATGGTGATTCTTGTCATCTGTGTACGGCCGGAGAGAAGGCATATCCCTCTGGTGAAAGGATCGTGGCTTCGCGCAGCCCATGAGGTTTATTCTTGGGCTGTTCAATAATAGCAGTCGCAGGTGCGCGCATTGCAGACAGATCAGGGTCCACGCCAAACAGATAGATCTGAACGCCGCCGCCGCGCGGTGGTGTTTCCGGAACCAGCCCAAAGACTGGATGCGCGCTGAATGTCGCGTCCCTGTGCAACTGGAATATGGCATCATCATGGAGCACCAGTGCAAAATCCGTGCTGACGCGATACAGTTTCAAACCAAACACATCGCGCAGGAAATATGCCATCGCCAGAACATCTCTGCATATCAGGTTCAGCCCAAGTCCATGCAGACCGCGCCCAAGTTCGGCGGGCGATACAGTCTCATAATCCAGCTCTTGCATCCCCTCAAGCTTGCGCAGGCTCATCTTCTGTCCCCAGAAACCCGCCCGACTGGCGCGCCCAGAAGCGGGCATAAGTCCCGCCGCTGGACAAGAGCTCCTCATGGGTGCCCTGCTCGACAATGCGCCCGGCGTCAAGCACGATAATCCGGTCGAGCTGGGAAATGGTCGACAGCCTGTGCGCAATTGCAAGGACGGTCTTTCCCTCCATCAGCGGAACGAGCGCATCCTGCACTGCGGCCTCTACCTCGGAATCCAGTGCCGATGTCGCTTCATCAAGGACAAGAATAGGCGCATTTTTCAGGAAGGCGCGTGCCAGTGCAATCCGCTGACGCTGCCCTCCGGAGAGGCGCACACCGCGTTCGCCCAGATGAGCCTCGTATCCCTGTCGACCCTCGTGATCCCGCATCTTCAAGATGAAGTCATGCGCCTCTGCCGCCCTTGCGGCAGCTTCAACCTCTGCCAGTGACGCATCGGGGCGGCCGTAACGGATATTTGCCAGCGCCGAGCGGTTGAACATTGCTGTTTCCTGCGTCACCATCGCAATATTGCGCCGCAGACTTTCCTGCGTCACCGTCTGAATATCGTGTCCATCCAGCGTAATCGCCCCGGACTCGACATCATACAACCGCAGCAACAGGGCAACGAGTGTCGATTTCCCCGCGCCTGATGCACCGACAATCCCGATCTTTTCGCCTGCGGCAATATCCAGGTTCAGCCTGTCAACGCCACCAGACTGGCGTCCATAGGCAAATCCGACATTTTCAAAGCGAATGGCGCCAGACACACGTCCAATATTTGCAGCGTCCGGCGCATCCTTCAATGAAGGGCGCGGGGTCAGGGTCTTCATACCATCTTCGACTTCGCCCAGATTGCCATAGATCGCCATCAGGACAAAGCTGACCCAGCCCGTCATTTGCGCAATCCGAATTGCCACCGCGCCCGCGGCAGCAATTGCGCCTGGTGTTGCCTGCCCGAGCGTCCATAGCCAGAGCGTGCCGCCGATCAACAGCACCGGAAGCAGTCCGGCCACCACCATAAGCCAAAGGCGGAACCATGCCTGCACCTCGCCAAATTCGACGGCACGGTCACGGAACACGCCCATCGCGTTCAGCGCAGCCCGATCCTCGAAATCAGAATGCGCAAACAATTTGACGGTCTTGATATTGGTGATCGTATCTACGACTTGCCCGCTGACCTGCGCGCGCGCGCCCGCTCGCGCACCAGAGCGGGCACGCACCTGCGGCAGAAAATACTTGATCAGCGCCAGGTACCCCACCAACCAGACTGCAAGCGCAAGGGCGACACGGGCGTCAATCGTCAGCAGCAAAATGACCGAGCCAATGATCGAAGCCAGTGCAAATGCCATCGTGTTAATGGTCTCGTTGGCGACATCGGTCAAGGCGCGGGCTGTCTGAACCTGTTTCTGCGCAATCCGACCTGCGAAATCATTATCAAAAAAGGTGACGGGTTGACCGAGTGTCCATCTGTTGAGGCGCGATTGCACCAGAACATAGACATTGGGTTGCACCACGATGGCATTTGCAGCGGATGACAGGCCAAAGGCCAGCGGGCGCAGAACCACGAAAAACAGCACGAAGCCGACAATCAACCAGATGTTCTCGGCAAAGAAACTCGTCGCGCCAGCATCGACTACCGCATCTATGATCAAGCCCAGCAAAAGCGCAGAGACAACCTCGGTGGTGCCCACCAAAGCAGAAATCACGGCTGCGAGAATGAGGACAGGCCATGCCCCGCTCACCGACCATAGCATGAAGGCCCACAAGCTGCGCGGGGGCGCATCTTCAGCAGGCTCGAAAGCATCAATCAGGCTTGCCAGACGTTTGGCCGGACCGGATTGTACAAGCTC
>SKWJ01000437.1 GCA_007128995.1 Paracoccaceae bacterium | reverse complement strand
CCCTTCTGCGGCTCCGGCACGCAGATCATCGCCGCCGAACGTACCGGGCGGCGCTGCTGTGCGTTGGAGCTGGATCCCGTCTATTGCGACGTCGCTGTGCGGCGGTGGGAACTGGCGACGGGGCGGACAGCCAGTCGCGTCGTCATGGAGGAGGAAGCCCGAAAACCTGCGCACTGGTCGAGGAAGCGGGCATGACGCAGTCGCGCCGCATGTCGCTGATCGAGGTCGTCACCAATGTCGCCGTGGGCTCAGCGCTGGCCGTCGCGACGCAGATCATGGTGTTCCCCTGGTTCGGAATGCACCCCAGCCTCGGTAAGAATCTGAGCATAGGCGCCTGTTCACCGGCATCTCACTGCTGCTCAGCTACGCGCTTCGCAGGCTGTTCGAGGCAGTCGGCAGGCGGCAGCCGGGGGCGGCTTTTCGGGAACTCTCTGCCGGTCGAGCCATACACACATAACCCTTTGCGCGTGCAGCATGAACGACGCGGAGAGCGGAATGTCGACTATGATGCACTAGCATTGCATCCGCAGTATCTGATTGGAGCGGACCTTCATTGCGCCGGACGTGTTCCTCAGCGTTTCTTGCTAAGTCTGCAACAAGGCGTCCGACGACAGCGCTGTGCGCGCCGGGTCAATTCGTGGCATCTCCGAAAGCCATGCCGCCGCGCGCGACCTGTCCCGCCGGGCTGTCGGGATTGCGGGCATGGGGCGGGGTGATCAGAGTGAACTGGCGCCACAGCGCCTCGGCGCGCGGGTCGTCGCGGTGGCGCATGCCCTGCCATTCGGCATAGAGGGCGCCGGCCACCGGCAGCGCGGCTTGCGCCGGGGTCAGGCGGGACAGGTGGGGGTCGGTCTCTGGCGGCATGGCGTCCAGAAGGTCGGCATAGAGGCGGTCGCGCTCGGGGCCGACGAGGAATCGCGCCGTTCCGGCGATCACGGCACGGTGGGTGCGGGGGGCAAGGTATTCGATCAGCGGGTGGTCATCGGTGTTGACCGGGGCATGCGCGAAGATGCCCGAGGCGGCATTGCCCGCGTAGAACTTCAGCGCCCGGTCGGCCAGCACGTCGTCGGGCGTGTCCTCGCCCGTCATCGCGCGCCACCCAGCGGCCAGCGTGGCGGGGTCCAGCGGCGTGGCTTCATTCCGACCGACCAGCGCCACGATCGACCGCTCCGGATACAGGTCGCCGCGCCAAAGCGTCAGTTCGGGGAAGACCTGCGCCATGGTGTTCGCGATGATCTCGAACTCGGCGCGCGAGACCTGATAGAGCGGCATCCACTGCACATAGGCCCCGCCGGGGTTCAGGCGGCTGGCGGCAAGGCGGTAATGCTCGACCGTATAGACATTGCCCACCCCCACGCGCCAGGGGGTGAACAGATCGGCGATGATCATGTCATAGGTGGCGGGCGAGCGGGCAAGGCATTGGCGCCCGTCCTCGGCATGGATGGTCACGCGCGGGTCGGTGAACAACCCGTTGACGTAAGCGCCGAACCAGTCGCGCGCGAAATCCACCACATCGGGCAGCAACTCGCAGACGGTCACCCGCGCGGGGTTCGCGAACAGACCCGCACCCGCTGAAATGCCCGTGCCCATGCCCAGAAAGAAAATCTCGCGCGGGGCAGGGTGGGTCAGAAGCGGGATCATGGTCTGGTTGCGTTCGGGCACCAGCGCGCCCGAACCGCCCAGTGTGTAGAAGTTGTTGACACGGATGAACTTCGCCTCGCCGCGCTGGACGGTGGCGACATGGGCGGACGGCCCTTCGCGAAAGGCCAGCAGGCTTTCGCCCCGATTCAGGCGTGTGGCCTCCAGCCCCGGCTGGCCCGTCAGCAGGATCACCGCCCCTGCAAGTGCCGCAAACCGCGTGATACGCGCGCCCCAGCCTTCTGTTGGCCGCCACAGTACGAGGACCAGCAAGCCATAGACCGCGCCCATCAGCCAAAGCCCTTTCCACATGCCGACCATCGGCAGCAGCACGAACCCCCCTGCCAGAGCCCCGAAAATCGCGCCGGTGGTGTTGATGGCAACCAGCCGGCCCAGCACCGCGCCGGGTGCACCGCCCCCTTCCATCAGCCGCAACAGATAGGGCAGCACGGCACCGAAAATCGTGCCGGGGATCAGCATCGTCAGCACAGCGACGCGCCCGACCTCTTGCACATAGCCTGCGAAATCGGCCCGCCCGCCCAGATATCCCAAGCCCCCGGTCAGGTGATGAAACAGATACGGCGTGGCCGCGATGACTGCGCAACTGGCCAGCAACAGGCCCGTCAGTATGGTGTCAGGGCGCACGCTCAACCGGTTCAGGGCATTCGCCAGCGCCGCGCCCAGCGACAGCGCCAGCAGGAACACCGTCAGCACCAGAGCATAGGTATAGACTGAGTTTTGCAGCACTTGCGCGAAGGCGCGGGTCCAGATCACCTCGACCGCCAGTGTGGCAAATCCGGATGCGAAGGCGACCATCCACAGGCGCAACGGGATCGCGGCCCCCGAGGGCCTGCTCTCGGCCATGACCGGCACGCTGCGACGCGCCAGCCAGATGGCGGAAATCCCGACAAACAGGTCAAACCCCACAGCCAGCAGATAAGCCCCGGAAAAGCCCAGCCACACGGGCAGGAAGAACCCCGCCGCAAGTGCACCCATTGCCCCGCCAGCCGTATTCAGCGCATAAAGCGCCGACCCCATCCGCCCCAGATCGCGCCCGGCCCGGATCACATGCTGGCCCATCAGCGGCAGCGTGCCCCCCATCAGGATCGCCGAGGGCAGCAGGATCATGGCCGCCACCCCCGCCTTCAGCGCGGTTTCCAGCACCGGCACCCCGCCGACCATCGCATAGAGCGCGGGGTAGAGCGTGAAATATGTGTCGGCCACAAGGAAATGCCCCAATGCGGTCGCAGCGACGCCGACCTCTACCAGCCCGAATGCGCGCAATGGCCGCGTCAGACGGGCCGACATCCGCCCGAAAATCCAGCCCCCCAAAGCAATTCCCGTGAAGAAGATCGCGATGGTCAAGGCAGCGGCTTGCGCGGTAGAGCCGAACAACAGCCCCAGTTCGCGCACCCACAGCACCTGATAGATCAGCGCCGCCGCCCCCGACAGGGTGAACAACGCGCCAAGCGCAGCAATATGACGGTCTTGCAGGGTCAGACGGGTCACCTAGGGGGCCTCACTCTTGCGTTGCACCGGACCTCGCGCGCAACGGCAAAGACCAGATTGGGCAAGGCGCATAGTGGATTTGTGATCTGACAATCATAGAGCGGTTCGCTGCCTCAGCCGGGATCAGCGCCTGTCCAGGCTGTGAACTGTCACACCGGCTGCAAAGTGTTGATCGTCCGCGCTGGGTGTGCGGCGCATCTGCAGCAGTGACAGGCTCTCTTCAAGTTCGGATCCGGGGATGTCACGGGCGATGATGACAACGCGGCTTGTCCGGTCATCCTCGGGCCATCCGTCAAGCGGGACAGGGGGTTCGAAAATATGCTGCACACCATGAAACACGAACGGATGCGGGACATCTTCGATATGGACGATCCCTTTCAGCCGCAGGATGTTGGGGCCGCGCAGCGCAATCAGCGTATCCAGCCAGAAATCGAAGACATCTGCCGGGATCGGTCGGTTCAGCGTGACAGAGGCGGTCTGTATCCGCTCATCCAAGGCGTGGTGCGACAGGCTCAGTGGCTTTGCCGCAGGCCGGGCGATGCCTGAAAGCCCTGCCAGCGGGTCGGCGGGATTGGAAGGCTGGGCAAGCCAGGCCAGCGCATGATCTTTGCTCATGGGTTTGCGCAGGGCCCCCAGCCCGAACACGGACCCCGTTGGCACTGCCCCCTTATCCGCAACGATCCGGGGCGCAGCGGGGTTCAGCCGGTCCAGCTTGCGCGACAGTGTTTCGATTTCCGCCGCCTTGGCCAGATCGGATTTCGACACCACGATCCGGTCTGCCATGGCGACCTGGGCCTGTGCTTCGGCGTGACGGTCCAGCGTTGCAGCCCCCAGCACGGCATCAACCACCGTGACGGTGCCGTCCAGCGCATAGTTCGGGGCCAGCAGCGGATCGACCAGCAATGTGTGATGAATTGGTCCGGGGTCCGCCAGCCCTGTCGTTTCGATCACGACGCGGTCAAACGCCAGTTCATTGCGCATGCGCCGCGACAGAAGCGAGATCAGGGTTTTCGACAGATCCCCCCGGATCGAACAGCAGACGCACCCTCCCGGCATGACGACGACATCTTCCGCAGAAGCTTCGATCAGGTCATGGTCCAGCCCCGCATCGCCAAATTCGTTCACGACAACAGCAACACGCGCGGCCTGCGGATCTGAGAGCAGGCAGTTGAGCAGGGTTGTCTTGCCCGCGCCCAGAAATCCTGTGAGCAAGGTGACAGGGATCGGATCAGTCATCGTCTTGTGCGTCCCGGTTGCAGATACATCTTGAATATAATTGTTATATTGTAACAGTAACCAACACAAGGCCCAGCGATGGTACAGGCCGGGCGCTCAGGTCACCGGCAGCGATATCGCGCAGCTTGGTCAGCGGGGGCAGGCCTGTCCATCCTACAGCGCCTATCCCCTTGCACCCGGTGTGCAGGCCGACAGCGCCGCGAGGATCGCATCCAGCCCGTCGCTCAGCGCCGCGGGGCCAGGTTGCAGGATCAGCGGCGACTTGATTTCAAAGATATATCCGTCGCGCACGGCCGGAATCTGGTCCCAACCCGGTCGCGCCGCAATCTTCTCGGCCCTGACTTTCTTGCCACACCAGGATGCCAGAATGACATCGGGCGCCGCGGCGATGACCTGATCAGAGGTCACGATACGGTCTGTCGCGGCTGCCATCGCCGCGCGCTCGGGAAACACATCGCAGGCCCCTGCGATCTCCAGCAACTCTGACACCCAGTGGATCCCCGAGATCATGGGGCTGTCCCATTCCTCGAAATAGACGCGGGGGCGCGGCGTGACGCTTTGCCGCGCAGCGATGGCATCCAGTCGGCGCGCATAACCGTCGGCAAGGCGTTCGGCGCGTTCCGACAGGCCGACCGTGGCCCCAAGATGCCGGATCATGGCCAGGATCCCCGCGATATCACGCTGATTATACCCCATCACTGTTACGCCTGCGCGCAACAATTCTGCCACGATATCGGCCTGCAGATCGGAAAACGCCAGCACAAGATCAGGGTCCAGAGCAAGGATCTTGGGAATATCGGCCGAGGTGAAGGCTGACACACGCGGCTTCTCGCGCCGCACCCGTGCAGGACGCACCGCATAGCCGGAAACCCCGACAATCCGGTCCTCTGCCCCCAGCAGGTACAGGGTTTCAACTGTCTCTTCGGTCAGGCAGACAATCCGCCTTGGGGGGAAATCGCGCATGCGTTTGACCTAGCTCACTATGGCATCTGGGCGCAAGTGACAGCGCCAGACTGACACCGGCACAGGGCCACGTCCATCATTCCGGCATGGCAGTCCAAGTTCTGTCTTTTCCCCCGATGAATGTGGCATTAAAGATCAACCTCGCTGCGGAACCTGTCATCTTCCGCGTTCAGCCCGCCGAACGGAGCCGCCATGTCTGACCAAAGCCGTTATGACGAGATTGCACGCCGTTTGCCACCCTTCGGGCAGATTTTTGGCATACGGGTCTTGCAGGCGCATCCGGATTTCCTGCGCACGGAAATAGATGTGACCGAAGCCCTGAGCAACCGCAATGGCGTGCTGCACGGTGGCGCGATCATGGGGCTGGCTGATAATCTGGGGGGAACAGCGACCTTCCTCAACCTGTCCGAAGGGCAGGGTACGACGACACTGGAAAGCAAGACCAATTTCCTGCGCGCGGTTCCGATAGGCGATACCCTGACAACCGAAACCAGACCCCTGCATCGGGGGCGGCGCACACATGTCTGGGAAACGCGCCTTATCCGCAGTGATGGCAAGCTGGCCGCTGTCGTGACGCAGACACAGATGGTTCTGAACCAAGGCGACTGATCCCCGTTCCTGTGCCTTAGAGTGGCCACCAATCAGGTTGCGGCAGCAAAGCTGCAGAGCGCGAGGTCACGGCTGTCGCCCGCGGCGCATCGCAAGGGCCGCCCCCTGTCACACGGCAAGGATCCGCGCTTATGTCCGAAAGCGGGGCAGGACATGGAACTGCGATCCCAGTCAATCGTTTACCTTGCTCAAGCGACATGCGTGCCAAAAGCGGCGGCGCAACACATGGAATGGGAAGATATGATGAAAATCCTGATGGTGCTGACATCGCATGACATTCTGGGCGAGAGCGGCAAGAAGACTGGCTTCTGGCTGGAAGAATTCGCCGCCCCCTATTATGTCTTCAAGGATGCAGGAGCCGAAATCACGCTGGCCTCTCCGAAAGGGGGGCGACCGCCGATTGATCCGGCCAGCGATGCCGAAGGCGCGCAGACCGAAGACACGCATCGCTTCGGATCAGATGAGGCCGCGCAGGCCGAGCTTGCCAATACCGCCATTCTGTCCAGCGTCACAGCCGATGACTTTGATGCGGTATTTTTTCCCGGCGGTCATGGCCCGCTCTGGGATCTGTCCGAAGATCCCGACAGCATTGCGCTGATCGAAGCCTTTGCCGCGCAAGGCCGACCCATTGGTGCCGTCTGCCATGCACCTGCTGTCTTCAAGCATCCCAAGGCGGGTGATGGCCAGCCCTTCGTGGCAGGGCGCAAGGTGACCGGCTTTACCAATACCGAGGAAGACGGCGTCGGCCTGACGGACATTGTGCCCTTCCTGCTGGAAGACATGCTGAAATCAAACGGGGCGCAGTATCACAAAGGCGATGACTGGGCGCCGTTCGTCGTGGTCGATGGATTGCTGGTCACAGGGCAGAATCCGGCGTCATCGGAGCAAAGCGCGCAGAATCTGCTTGCGTTGGTCGAAGCGCGGGGCGCGGCGGCATAAATCGCGAACCCTGCGCGGTACAGTCACGCGTCCTGATGCCCTGATGGTAATGCGGCTTGCGTTTGGCCTGCGTCAGCCCAAAGCGAGGATGGGCCCGTCCAGCAGCCGCATCAGGGCGCCGAAATGCCCGTCTGATCGCGCTGGCAAGGTCGGATCTGATGTGATTGCCACAGCCAGATTGCGCTCTGCGTGGGCAGCGATGATCTGCCCGCCATACCCGCGCGCCAGCATATAGCCCGAAGGGGACAAAAACCAGCCATAGCCATAATCCAGCCCAGACCAGGGCGAACTTGCGCGGCGTCGCGCGGATGCTGTGATCCAGTCTGCCGAAATCACCTGCTCTGTGCCGTATCGCCCGGTGTCGCGCACCAATTCGGCAATTTTCAGCATATCTCTTGGGCGCAGTGCCATTTCATTGCCGCCCAGATAATAGCCCTGCGGGTCGCGCGTCCAGGGCGGGATCTCGATCCCCATTGGTCGGCCCAAGTGCTCGCGCGCCAGTTGCAGAAGGCTTTTCTGCGCTGCCTCGGCCATTGCCGCCCCAAGGATATGCGTCGAGCCGGTCGAATACAGCATACGTGTGCCCGGCTGAGCCACCATCGGGCGGGTCAGCGCATAGGCAAGCCAGTTGCGCGAGCTGACCCAGCTGCCGTAATTCGCCCCCGATGTCCGTTCCAACCCCGCGCGCAGGGTCACCAGATCTTCCATTGTGATATCTGCTGCGCCGGGCGTGGCCGTAGCGGGCAGCAAGCCTGCCGCGGTTTCGCCCAGCGTTGCCGCCACGGACCGGATCTGCCCCTCGGAAATCATCTCCCCAAGGATCAGCGCAACAAGGCTTTTGGAACAGGATTTGATATTCGCAAACCGATCCAGACCAGGTCCGCGCGGGGCCGCTGAGAAAAGAAGGTCATCGCCCCGCTTGACCTGCAGTGAATGAAGCTGCGGCAGTCTGTCGAGTGCCGCCTGAAGATCCGCCTCTCGCGCAGGCAAGACAGCGGGTGAAAATATCGCGGCAGAGCATGCCAGCAGGAAGGTGCGCCGGGTTTTCATGTCATTCGGTATAGGGCGGGCCGGCGCGATGTCCAATCTTGGCATGACGGGTTATCCCGCCCGAGATGCAAAAGAAAGTCGGACAGTTTGCAGCAGGCGCATGTTCTGCCCGCTCCATAAACGACACAGTCCGAAAGGCTGCGCGCTGTGTCGCATTTGACCGTGCAGGCCAAGGCCATATCTGAGGGCTGGGACAGCAGCAGAGTGCAAAGGAAACAAGCAGATGGTGCAGGCTACGGAATGTCTGGTCATCGGGGCGGGTGTCACCGGGCTCGCGTGCGCGGCGGCCCTGCGCGACGCTGGCCATGATGTGCTGGTTCTGGACAAGGGGCGTGGCATTGGCGGGCGCATGGCAACCCGCCGGGTAAAGCTGGATCACGGCGAGATCAGCTTTGATCATGGGGCGCAATATCTGCGCGGCGACAATCCGCGCTTCCGTGCCGCGCTGACAGACGCCGGGGCGCAGCACTGGCCCGGGGACGGCAACCGCGACCGCCTTGTGGGTGTGCCGGGCATGTCCACTGTGCCGCGCCGCATGGCAAAGGGTCTTTCGATCCTGCAATCGACCGAAGTCACCGCGCTGGGCCGCAGCGATCTGGGCTGGCGTGTCCACAGCACCGGCGGAGAGATCAGCGCCCGCCGGGTTGTGCTGACCATCCCTGCCCCACAGGCGCGGGCGCTTCTTACCGCCGAGGGGGCGTCGGTCGCGGACCATCTGGCCACCGTGCAAATGGCCCCATGCCTGACCCTGATGGCCGCCTTTCCGGCAGGCAGCCCGCGCCCTTTCATCCACGAACCTGCGCCCGATGCAGAGCTGAGCTGGATCGCGCAGGATAACAGCAAGCCCGGACGGGCAGAGGGCGTGGTGACCTGGGTCGCGCAGGCCAGTGCTGATTTCTCGGCCAGGCATCTGGAACAGACGCCTGACAGGCTGGTGGATCTGATGCTGCCGCTACTGGCTGCGCGCATCGGGGGTGATCTGCAACTGGCCCTATACGCCGCTGTCCACCGCTGGCGCTATGCACAGGCTGTGACACCGCTTGGTCAGCCGTTTCTGCATGTGCCGGACCGAAGCCTTTATCTGGGAGGGGACTGGTGCCTTGGCGCGCGGGCAGAGCATGGCTTTGCCAGCGGCTACGCGATCGCGCAGGACATGGCGGGGCAGGCAGATGTGGCATGACCCGCGCCTTGCAGGGCTGCTGCGCCTTGCAGTTGCAGCATTGCGCCCACCCCCCGGAGCGGGGCGGATCGCGCTGGCGCTGGGCATCGGGCTGATCACGCATCTGGTGTTTGTCGCCGCGGTGCTGGCCATGATCGTGGCCATGTTCTTTGGCATGAGTGAAAGTCTGGGCACTGTGTCCCAGCCCTGGGCCTGGGCGGCGAATCTGGCGCTGATCGTGCAATTTCCGCTGGCCCATTCGCTTTTGCTGACTGGGCGCGGGGGAAAGTTGCTGGCACGGCTTGTGCCGGGGCCGCATGGGGCAACCCTTGCGACCACCACCTATGCGTTGATCGCCTCGCTACAGCTTCTGGCGCTTTTTGCGCTCTGGACACCGTCGGGCGTGATCTGGTGGCGCGCAGAAGGCGGCGCGCTGATCGCCATCTGTCTGGCCTATGCAGCCGCGTGGATCTTGCTGTTGAAAGCCAGTTTCGACGCAGGCGCAGAGGTGCAGTCCGGGGCATTGGGCTGGATGTCCCTGATGGGCCGCGTGCCGGTCCGGTTTCCGGACATGCCGACACAAGGGCTGTTCCGGTATCTGCGCCAGCCCATTTATGTGGCCTTCGCCCTGACACTCTGGACAGTTCCGGTCTGGACCCCGGATCAGCTTTTGCTTGCCACCAGCTACACGGCCTATTGCCTGCTTGCACCGCGCCTGAAAGAGCGGCGCTTTGCCAAACGCTACGGCGCACGCTTCGCAACCTATCAGAAGCATGTCCCCTATGCCCTGCCAAGGATCACCCGACATGACCCGCAATGACCTGACAATCTATGACGCTGTTGCCGAGGACTGGTGGTCTGACAGGTTGCGCTGGGTGCGCACGCTGAAAGCCATGGTTCCGGGGCGTCTGGCATGGTTCGACCGGCAGATCGACTGGTCGGGCAAGCGCGTTCTGGATCTTGGCTGCGCGGGCGGCTTCATGGCCGAGGCGCTGGCCGCGCGCGGCGCAGAGGTCACCGGGATCGACCCCGCCGCCAAGGCGATCGAGGCCGCGCGCGCCCATGCTGCCCAGACCGGCCACCAGATCCGCTATGATGTCGGTGTCGGAGAGGCCCTTCCCTATCACGATGCAGGCTTTGATGCCGTGGTCTGCGTCGATGTGCTGGAACATGTGCAGGATCTGGCGCAGGTGCTGGCCGAGGTGGCGCGCGTTCTGCGCCCCGGTGGCCTGTTCCTGTTCGACACCATCAATCGCAACGCGCTTGCGCGGTTGGTGACCATCACCATGGCGGAAGATGTCTTGCGGGTGCTGCCCAAGGGGACGCATGACCCCGCCATGTTCATCAAACCGGCGGAACTGCGCGCCGGGCTGGGCCGCGCTGGCCTGACACCGGGCCCTTTCACCGGGCTTGGTCCGCGCGGGATCAGCCTGCGGGGCGATCTGCGCTTCGGGCGCCTGCCGATGCTGACGATCCTTTATATGGGCACAGCCCTGAAGCAAGAGCCTGCGCCATGATCACCCTCACTTTGCTGACCACTGCGCTTCTGTTCGGGGGGATGGTGCTGTATTCCTTCGGGTTTGCGGCGTTTCTGTTTGCCGCCCTGCCGCCAGAGATTGCAGGGCCCACGATCCGGCGGGCCTTTCCGCATTTCTATCTGTTCGTGATCGCCACCTCGGCGCTTGCCGCCGCCTTCGCCTGGCCGCTCGACCTGTGGCTGTCCTTCGGGCTGGCGGCCATCACCCTGACCACCGTGCCCACGCGCCAGATCCTGATGCCTGCGATCAATCGTGCGACAGATCAGGGCGCGAAAGCGCGGTTCAAGGGGTTGCACGGGCTGTCTGTCGCCATCACACTGGTCCATATCGGACTTGCAGGATGGGTCTTGTCGCAAATCCCTGCCCTTGCCGGGTAGCTTGCCCCTGTTGGCCCGGCCCGATCTGTACTATGCGCGGCGCACAGGCCCGTTACCGGGCAGGGCCGCCTTGCGGCAGGACGAAAGGAGAGGCCATGAAGACGATGATCGACCTGCGCATGGAGTATGCCGTGGCCGATGCTGATCCCGCGCTTTTGGCCATCACCGCTGCACAGACCGAAGGCCAGACAGTCCTGTCAAGCGAGATCGACGCCTCCGACACGGATCTGCGCTGGATCACTGGTGAAACCGGCGTCGGAGAACGCGTCTGGGCGCATGTCCGCACGGGGCGGCTGTCGCTGCATTACCGGGCCACGGTCGAGATAACGCGGCCTGTCGTGCCGCTTCAGACATTGCGCGCGACATCGTGGGATGCGCTGCCGTCAGAGGTGCTGACCTATGTCAGGCCTTCGCGCTATTGCCCGTCTGATCTGTTCGTGGCCTTTGTCGCGACCGAGTTCGCGCATCTGGAAGGGGGCGCGAAGATCGCCGCGATGGCCGCGTGGACAGGCGCCGCGCTGACCTATGTCCCGGGCAGTTCCACGGCGACAACCACCGCTGTCGATACATTCGTGACCCGGCAGGGGGTCTGCCGGGATTATGCGCATCTGCTGTGCAGCCTTGCGCGGGCCGCCAATATCCCGGCGCGCTATACGACCGGATACGGGCCAGACGTTCACCCGCAGGATTTTCATGCCGTGGCCGAAGTCTGGCTTGATGGCAACTGGCATATCGTCGATCCGACCGGGATGAGCACTGCCGAAGATCTGGCCATTATCGGCGTCGGCCGCGATGCAGGCGATGTGGCCTTCATGGAAACCGAGAAATGGGCCAGTTTCGTGTCCCAAAGCATCCATGTCTGGAAAGACATGCGTGGTGCGCCCCGCGCCTGGGCTCACCCCATCCGCTCTGACGCGTAAGAGCCGGGAGAGGCCGGAAAGACAACAGTCTTGTTCCCATTCAGGAACACGCGCCGGTGAATATGGGCATGAATCGCACGGGCCAGAACCTGACTTTCAACATCGCGTCCCAGACTGACATAATCAGCAGGCGATTGCGCATGCGTCACCCGGACAATGTCCTGCTCGATGATCGGACCTTCATCCAGATCGGCCGTCACATAATGGGACGTCGCCCCGATCAGCTTCACACCGCGCTCGAAAGCTTGCTTGTAGGGGTTTGCACCCTTGAAGCTGGGCAGGAATGAATGATGGATGTTGATGATCCGCCCTGACATTCTGGCGCACATCGCATCCGACAAAACCTGCATGTAGCGCGCAAGCACGATCAGATCGGCCTCGGTTTCCTCGACAACCTGAAGAATGCGCGCCTCGGCCTCGGGTTTGTTCTCCGCGGTGACGCGAATGCAATGAAATGGAATGTCATGATTCACCACCACCTTCTGATAGTCCATGTGGTTTGAGATCACGGCAACGATATCGATCGGCAATGCGCCGATACGCCATCGGTACAGCAGATCATTCAGGCAATGCCCGAAGCGCGACACCATG
This sequence comes from Paracoccaceae bacterium, assembly GCA_007128995.1. Lineage (GTDB taxonomy): Bacteria > Pseudomonadota > Alphaproteobacteria > Rhodobacterales > Rhodobacteraceae > Roseinatronobacter. Next base: position 12,571 of record SKWJ01000437.1, on the reverse strand, counting down.
ATGATCACTTTCATCCGCGCGGCTTCGTCATGAAAGGCGAAGTCCATCGCGAACTCGGCCCCGACCTTGGCAAATGCGGCTTGCAAGCTTTCCAGATCTGCGCCCTGTTCACTGGTGAAGCTGGTCCGCATAAAGAAATTTCCGGTCTGCATGTCATCGAATTGCGAACTGTCGGTGATGTTGCAGCCATGCTCGGCCAGAAACCCGGCAATCGCAGCAACGATCCCGCGCGTACGGGGACATGTCACAGTCAGGGCGAAATTCGACATGGGCCATGTCCTTTCAGGTTGATCTGGCGCTGACGCATGCGCGCCGCGTGTCACGGTGATCTGGCACAGTTCCGCGCGTGCGTAAAGGGCCGCGCATCTTGCCGGGGGCAGTGTGGTCACAGGACGGGCAGTCTGGGCTTCTGGCGGCGAAAACGCGGGTTTGACGGCTTGCTGTTCGGGGTCGAAGCATGTCATCAGATGCCCTGACCCAACGGAGTGTTCGCATGCCCTTTACCCTTGCCACATGGAATATCAACTCTGTCCGGCTGCGCGCGGGGCTGGTTGTCAGACTGTTGCGCGAAGAAGGGCCGGATATCCTGTGCCTGCAAGAGTGCAAAAGCCCGGTCGAGAAGATCCCCTTCGAGCTCTTTGCCGACGCCGGCTATGGGCACTGGGTGGCGCGGGGCCAGAAAGGCTATAACGGTGTTGCGATCCTGTCGCGCCTGCCGTTGGAAGACGCGGGCCATATCGACTGGTGCGCGCGCGGCGATGCCCGCCATGTTGCCGCACGTCTGGAAAACGGGGTCACGATTCATAACTGCTACATCCCGGCCGGCGGGGATATCCCGGATCGCAGCGTGAACGAGAAATTCGGCCACAAGCTGGATACACTGACTGAAATGCGCGCCTATTTCGGCGAATCGCGCCCCAGCAAGTCGATTCTCGTGGGCGATCTGAACATCGCGCCGCGTGAAGATGATGTCTGGTCGCACAAGCAGCTTCTCAAGATTGTCTCGCACACCCCGGTCGAGGTGGATCACCTGACCGCCCTGCAGGAAGCCGCCGGCTGGCACGATATCACACGACAGGACATTCCCGAAGGCCAGCTCTATTCATGGTGGTCCTACCGGGCGCGCGACTGGGATGCCGCCGACAAGGGGCGCCGACTGGACCATATCTGGGCCAGCGCGGATATCGCGCAATCTGGCCACGGGTCGCGCATCCTGCGTGCCGCGCGCGGCTGGGACCAGCCCTCGGATCATGCACCGGTCTTTGCAAGCTTTGATCTCTGACCCCTTTCCCTTTTGGTGTATGGGCCCCATATAGGGCGCAAACCAAGACTCATGGGGGCAAGTATGCTGGAATTCGGAAAAGAGGCTGGTCAGGGCGCTTCAGGCGCGCAGGCAGATCTGATCATCGACGGATCAGAACGCGACTTCATGGCACAGGTCATAGAGGCCAGCGCAGAAGTCCCGGTGATCGTGGATTTCTGGGCGCCTTGGTGCGGCCCGTGCAAGACGCTTGGCCCGGCACTGGAAGCCGAAGTGCGCGCGGCACAGGGCAAGGTGCGCATGGTCAAGATCAATGTCGACGAGAATCAGGGCATTGCGCAGCAATTGCGGGTGCAGTCGATCCCGACAGTCTATGCCTTCTATCAGGGGCAGCCTGTGGACGGGTTTCAGGGGGCGCAGCCGCCATCGGCCCTGAAGGAATTCGTCTCCAAACTGGCCGGGCTTGCAGGCGATGGCGGGCTTGGTGCGGCGCTGGATGAAGCCGATGCCATGCTCGAACAAGGCGCGGTCACCGACGCGGCCCAGGTCTATGCCGCCGTGCTGGCACAGGAAGAAACCAATGCCCGCGCCTTTGGCGGGTTGGTCCGCGCCCAGATCGCGGCCGGAAGTCTGGATCAGGCCGAAGCCCTGATCGCCAATGTCGCGCCAGAAATTGCCTCTGCACCAGAACTGGATGCGGCACGCGCCACGCTGGAACTGGCCCGTCAGGCTGAATCGGCGGGGCCTGTGGACGAATTGCGCGCCCAGCTTGCGGCAGACCCGGACAATCATCAGGCGCGGTTTGATCTGGCTCAGGCGCTGTATGCCAAGGGCCAGACACAAGACGCGATTGATGAATTGCTGGAACTGTTCCGGCGCGATCGTGACTGGAATGACAGCGCCGCCAAGACGCAATTGTTCACGATTTTTGATGCTCTCAAGCCAAGCGATCCGCTGGTGGCAAAAAACCGTCGGCGCCTGACGTCGATGATATTTGCCTGATGCTGTATTCGGATTAGCTACACTCTTATGAAGCGTCTCAAAGATCTGCCCGATGTCATCCCGATTTTCCCGTTGCCCGGGGCGCTGCTGCTGCCCCGCGCGCGGCTTCCGCTGCATATATTCGAACCGCGCTATCTGGCGATGATCGAGGATTGCATGAAGACGCCCCACCGGCTGATCGGCATGATCCAGTCGCGCGATGTGCCGGGCAGTGATGAGCGCCCGTTGCATGCCATCGGCTGCGCCGGACGGTTGAGCGCCTTTTCCGAAACCGAAGATGGGCGCTACATGATCACCCTGACCGGAATTTCGCGCTTTCGTGTCCGGCAAGAGGTGAAGGGCTTTGCCCCCTATCGCCGGACCGAGGTCGAATGGACCGATTTCACCCGCGATCAGGGCGATGAAGAGCGCGATCCCGGCCTGAAACGTGACGCCTTTTTCAGCTTGCTCAAGCGGTTTTTCGCCATGCATCAGCTCTCGACCGACTGGGACAGCCTGTCTGACGCCGATGACGAATTGCTGATCAATTCACTGGCCATGCTGTGCCCGTTTGATGCCGATGACAAGCAGGCGCTGCTGGAAGCGCCCTCGCTGCAGACCCGGCGCGAAACACTGGTGATGCTGATGGAATTCAGACTGCATGGCGGCGATGACGAGTTGCTGCAGTGAGCGATGCGCGCCGGGATAACACTTCGACCGACCGCCATATGCTGGAAGCGCTTGTGTGCCCTGTCACCAATGGTCGGCTCAGTTATGACGCTAGGCGTCAGGAACTGATTTCCAAGGCAGCGCATCTGGCCTTCCCGATCCGCAACGGCATCCCGATCATGCTGGTGGACGAGGCCCGCGATATCGACTGACGCGACCCCAAGAGTCCTCACCACTCAGAAAGCGACATGGCGGGGGCCAAGGGAGTAGCCCGTCGCTGCGCCCTCGCGTTGCCGCAACCTGATTGGTAAGTTGATCTAGCGCTGCCCGTAATACAGGCCCACCACATGCTCTGCCTCGGCAAAGAACAGCCAGCGTTGGGCAAGCATTCCGCCCAGATGCGCGATCAGGGCCAGCGTCACAGCCGCATATCCCATTGGCAGCAACAGCAGCAGCGCTGGCAATAGCGCCCCCGCCCCAAGCGAAATTGCCCTGAGCTTGTTGGCATGCTTGCGTCCGATGACATGGACCATCTCGCGCAGCAGGTAGTTCTGGCCGGAATGGGGCGGTTCCAGCAGGCGCACTGTGCCAAGCCCACCCAGCCCTGTCGCGCTGCCCAAGGTGCTGCCAGATGCTGCAAATTGCCGGTCGCCGCTATACCAATGCACCGCCATCGCCAGCCCTAGCCCCAGCATCAGCCACGCTCCAAGCGTAGCTTGTGCCGCGATCACGGCCCCGCCCGCCAGTGCCGCAAGGATGAACACCAGCGGTGTTGACCAATGCGCCCAGCGCGGGACAGCCTTGATCTGGGTATAGATCATCGCAGTCGCAAGGATCGTCGCGAGTGCGAGCGCCGCGCCAAGCCAGCCAAACACCGGCAAGGGTGCGTGCGCGAATACCGAACTGGCCGCATGCGGCGCCATGACCCCCAGCGTTGCCGTGGCAAGAACCGCCTCGCGTGACAACCAGCTGGAACGCCACTGGGTAAAGGCTTTCAGCGCGCGCTCGGGATGACCAAGGTGGAAGGCCGCAGCCAGAAGCCCCGCGCCCGAAAGGCCATAGCCCAACCCGAACAGGATAAAGGCTGCCAGCCCTGTGGGCGCGCGCAGGCCAAGGCCCAGCCAGACCAGCAGTCCGAACCCCGTACCCGAAAGCACTGTGAACAAGATAAGCGAAGGGGCTGGATGCATGGGTCAGAGCTTCTCCAGGGTGCGGTCAAGCCAGCCAAGAAACCCCCCTGCCGCAGCGGGGGCAGGCTCGCACAGGCTGGCAAGGTCGGGTGTCGCAAGCGTATCGCGCCCGCGCGGGGGCAGGTATTTGTTGACAGGCGCAGTGCCCTGTTCGGGCATCAGGTCAAACCCGCCCCGCGCGGCGACCAGCCGCGACACATCGCTATCGGGGTCCGACAGATCCCCGAAATGGCGCGCGCCAGAGGGGCAGGTGCGCACGCATGCGGGTTCGCGATCCTCTGGCGACAGCGTGTCGTTATAAATGCGATCGACGCAAAGCGTGCATTTCTTCATCACCTTTTCGGCGCCATCCATTTCCCGCGCCCCGTATGGGCAGGCCCACGCACATAATCCGCAGCCGATGCAGTCGGTTTCATTTACCAGAACGATCCCGTCTTCCGTGCGTTTGTAGCTCGCTCCGGTCGGGCAGACAGTGACGCAGGGCGCATCGTCGCAATGCAGGCAGGATTTGGGGAAATGCACCACCATGGGCGGGGCCTCCGGGCGCGCGACTTCGAATGTATGCACCCGGTTCAGGAATGTGCCCTCGGGCGCACCGCCATAGGCATCCATATCCGACAGGGGCGCGCCGTAATGTTCGGTGTTCCAGCCCTTGCAGGAAATCACGCAGGCATGGCAGCCGACGCAGGTGTCAAGATCAATGACAAGCCCCAGCTTGCGCTCGGTCGTTTTCGGAAGACATGTCATGCGCTGGTTCCTTTCCAGCGCAGCGCCCATGTCTGACAGGCTGATATGCGTGCCATCTGCCTTATCCTTTCACGTGCTGCGCAAGGTTCTTGGGTGGCCGCGGCACCGCCGCCTTTTGCGGCGGGTGCGCGGGGTAGCTGACACTCTGTCCTGCCGGGGCCTTCTCGATCCGCACACGCAGATCATACCAGGCCGCCTGTCCCGTGATCGGGTCGGAATTGGCCCAGCGCAGCCCGTCGCCCTTCGGGGGCAAAAGCTCGTGGATCAGATGGTTCAGCAGGCTGGAGCGCGTCGCCTCGGGGGCTGTGGGGTCCAGTGCCCATGCGCCCCGGCGCTTGGCGATTGCATTCCACGTCCAGACCGTGCGCGGGTTCAGCGCATCCATCCGCACGACCGGCAGTGTGATGCGGCCATGCGGCGAAGTGAGCACCGCCCAGTCCCCCTCGCTGAAATCATGCGCTGCCCAGATGTCCGCAGCAACATAAAGCGGCGTGTGGCCATGGATTTGCCGCAGCCATGCATTCTGGCTGCCCCAGCTATGATAATGCGCCATCGGGCGTTGCGTCAGCGCATGCAGCGGGTAGTCGGCGGGATCGGTTTCCGCATCGGTGAATGTGGGATACCACAGCGGCAGCGGGTCCATGGTCTGGGTCAGCCGCGCGCGCAGATGGTCGGGGGGCTGGCGGTGGCCATGGCCTTCGGCGGCAAGCTGGAATTTGCGCATGGGTTCGGAATAGAGATTGAACAGATAGGGCTGCGGGCTGTCATACAGCCCACGCGCCACCGCCCAGTCTTGATAGGCGGCGTTCCACGGCTTGAAGAACTGCGCCTCGCTGGGGATATGGTCAATCCAGAAACCGCCATTTTCGATATAGCGGTCAATCTGGTCGGGGTTGGGGGCACCGCGCCCCTTGCCTGCGCCCTCCGCGCCCCGAAACCCCGCCAGCGGGCCGATACCGGGGCGGCGTTCGTGATGGGTGATGTAATCGGCATAGTCGCGGAACTTTGCCGTGCCATCCTCATGCACCATGCCCGGCAAGCCAAGGCGCGCGCCCAGATCAAGCAGCACCGACTGGAACGGCCGCACATCGCGGTCAGGCGCGACCACAGGCCAGCGAATGCTGTCGGCCAGCGCCTCGGCCTCGCAGATGGGGCGGTCCAGCAGCGAGATGCAGTCGTGGCGTTCCAGATATGTGGTGTCGGGCAGGATCAGATCCGCAAACGCCACCATTTCGGAACTGTAGGCGTCGGAATAGATGATGCGCGGAATGCGGTAGCTGCCATCGTCATTCTGGTCGGTGAGCATCTCCATCACCTGAGAGGTGTTCATCGACGAATTCCACGCCATGTTCGCCATATAAAGAAACAGGGTGTCTATCTCGTAGGGGTCGCCCGCATGCGCGTTCGAGATGACCATATGCATCAGCCCATGCGCGGACATGGGCGCGTCCCAGGAAAACGCCTTGTCAATGCGCTTGGGGCGGCCGGCATCATCGATCAGCAGATGTTCCGGCCCCAGCGGATAGCCCAGATGCGGCCCATCCAGCGGCTGGCCGGGCGTGAAACCGGCATGGGGACGGGGGTGTGCCTCTGGCGGTTTGGGGTAGGGCGGCTTGAAACGGAACCCGCCCGGCGTCTCGATGCTGCCAATCAGGATTTGCAGCAGATGCAGCGCGCGGCAGGTCTGAAAGCCGTTGGAATGGGCCGAAACGCCGCGCATCGCGTGCATGGCCACAGGGCGTCCTACCATCTGTTCATGTGTCACGCCGCGGAAATCGGTCCAGGGCTGGTCGATCGTGATCTCTTCATCAAAGGCCACGCGCGCAATCTCGGCCGCAATCGCACGGATGCGGGGGGCCGGGAGGCCACACCGCTCGGCCACGTTTTCGGGCGCATAGTCGTCTGCCAGATAGCGGTCGGCCAGATGGCGAAAGACCGGCAGATGCGTCACGCCCCCGATCTCGACCCCGTTGCCAAGATCAGGAGAAATGTCAGGACTGTCCCATGCCACAGCCTGCCCGGTGCGGCGATCGCGCACCAGCGGCTTGCCATCGGTCCCGCGCAGGAACAGGCCTTTTTCCGGGCCGTCATGGGCATTTACCAGATAGGGGGCATTGGTGTAGCGGATCAGATAGCGAAGGTCGATCTTGCCCGCGCGCAACAACTCATGCACCAGCGCCAGGATGAACAGCCCGTCCGTGCCCGGCGTGATGCCGACCCAGTCATCCGCAATCGCATTATAGCCCGAGCGGATCGGGTTCACGCCGATCACCCGCGCGCCGCGTGCTTTCAGCTTGCCAAGGCCCATCTTGATCGGGTTGCTGTCGTGATCCTCGGCCACACCGAACAGCAGGAAGAGTTTTGTGCGGTCCCAGTCGGGCTGCCCGAATTCCCAGAACGACCCGCCCATTGTGTAAATGCCCGCGGCCGCCATATTAACACTGCAAAAGCCGCCATGCGCGGCCCAGTTCGGTGTGCCGAAGGATTGCGCCCACCATCCGGTGAAGCTTTGCGACTGGTCGCGCCCGGTAAAGAACGCCAGCTTTTCCGGTGCCGCCTCGCGCAGGGGGCGCAGCCAGTCAGTTGCAGTCTGAAGGGCCTCGTCCCAGCTGATTTCCTCAAACTCGCCCGATCCGCGCGGCCCGACACGCTTCAGCGGCGCGCGCAGACGGGCGGGGGAAAGGTGCTGCATGATCCCCGCCGAACCCTTGGCGCAGAGCACGCCGCGATTGACCGGATGGTCACGGTTCCCCTCGATATAGGCGACCTTGCCATCTTTCAGATGCACATCAATGCCGCAGCGGCAGGCGCACATGTAACAGGTCGTCTTGCGGATCTCGTCACCGACCTTTGGGCACAGCTCTGGCGATGGCTGGCTGAACATAAACCTGCTCCTCCCGATGTGATGCTGGCGCAGAAGCCTGCCCGCATCCCGTTTTCGCCATCAGAGCAGAAACCGTGCGGAAATGTCCAGAATTATCCTGTCGGGCAACTGTGCCAGACCTTTGGCGCAAATGCAGACTGGTATCACCGGGTTCAGGCAATCCGCCGGAACCTGGAGATTTCTGTGGAATTGTCGAAAAACGGCACTGACTCGGCCATCTCCTCGCCCTCCAGATAAGCCTGCGCCTCGGCCAGAACGACCTCGGTTATGAAGGGCAGGTTCAGGCGGCGCGCTTCGTTCAGGGGCACCCATTGCAGATGGCCGAGTTCATCGCAGGCTTGGGAAAAGTCATCCAGATCACCAGTGACGCACTCGGCCTTTGCCAGAAAGAACCGCGCGTCAAACCGGCGGGGGCGGCCCGGCGGGGTTATGGCGCGGAAAATGTATCGCAGCGCGGAGGCATCAGGCACCAGCCCGCGCCGGGCGAAGGCGGTCCAGTGCGGGGGGGCAGAGGCCCAGTCGCCGGGCACGCCCAGCAACAGCCCGGTTTCCTCGGCCAGTTCCCGGATCGCGGCGGCAGCAAGCGCGCTGGGCGCAACATGGTGCTGGGCAAGACGTGCAGCGCATTGCTCGGGAATCGGGTGGGCCAGTGTCACATCAGCATCTGCCGCATCGACAGCGCCACCGGGAAACACGAACTTGTCCGGCATGAAGGCCGCCGCCGCCCCACGCTGGCCCATCAGCACACGCGCCCCCGCGCCCTCTCCGCGCACCAGCAAGATGCTGGCCGCGTCGCGGATCGCGGACTTGTCAGCGGTGCCTGTCATCTCCTCCATCGAACCCGTGCATGCGACGTGACCATTGTATCGCGACGATCATGCCCTTGAACCGCGGCAGAAGAAATAGCGAAAGTGCAACCAGCATCGCAGAGAAGACCAGAAACAGAACCGCAGGGTGCCAATTCCATGCGAACATCGCCGCCACCATCAACGGTGTGACAACTTTCAGCGTGACCAGCATTGTCAGATAGGCAGGGCCATCGTCGGCCCGCTGATGGCTCAGGTCTTCGCCACAGGCGGGGCAGGTATCGCGGACTTTCAGGAATTTCTCCAGCATCTTCCCTTCGCCGCAGGCCGGGCATTTGCAGCGCACACCATGCAGGATCGCCGGAACAAGGGGACGGTCGTCTGTCAGGCCGGGATCAGCAATGCTCATGTCTTTGCTCCATCTTGCAAACCCCTTACATATAGGCTGCCTTTCCCGATTGCAGCCCCGTTCGTGCCTTCGCGACGTGATGCCGCAAGCGCGCGCCACTTTTTGCGACGGAAAGCGCCGCTTGCGGCGTTCGAATGACTATCGCAGAGCACAACCGCTCTCGCAAACAGGAGGATATCCTATGAAGACCACTGTCATTCCGGCCCTGATGGCCCTTGCGCTTCTGGGCGGCACGGCATCTCAGGCAGACGCCCGCATGTCCATGCCATCCTTTGAGGCACTGGACGCCGACAACAGCGGCCAGATCACGCAAGAACAGTTCGAGGCCATCTGGCAAGCGCCGCGCGACCGGATGATCGCGCATCTGATGGAACAGGCCAATGAGGATGGGTTGCTGGACGAGGACGCGTTGCGCGCCGGTCTGGAAACGCTTTCAATGGGGGCGCGGGGCCAGCGCGCAGACGACAGGGGCGCGCGCCTGTTCTCGCGCATTGACAGCAATGGCGACGGTGTCATCGATGCCGGCGAATATGCCCGCTTCACAGCCCGCATGGAAGAACGCGGTTCACCGCGCCACCGCATGCGCAGCCGCGACTGACACGCCCGCCCTATGCCGCTGGAAATGCGATCAGATCTCGATCAGGCAACCTTGCTCGCCCGTGTCGTCCAAGGCGACCGGCAGGCGGCCGAGATCCTGACCGATCTGATCGCGCCCCGGATCTTGCGGTACTCCGCCCGCATGCTGGGCGACCTGACCGAGGCCGAGGACATCACGCAAGAGGCCATGTTCCGGCTCTGGCGGATGGCCCCCGACTGGACACCGGGCGCGGCGCAACCGTCAACATGGGTGTTTCGGGTGGCCAGCAATCTGTGCACCGACAGGTTGCGCCGCCGCCGCCCGACGCAGGAAGCCGCGCCCGAACTGGCCGATACCGGTGCCAGCGCAAATGCGCAGATGATGGCGCGCACCCGCGCCCGCGCGCTGGAGGATGCCTTGCAGCAACTGCCCGAGCGCCAGCGTCAGGCCGTGATCCTGCGCCATCTTGAAGAAATGTCGAATCCCGAGATTGCGGCCATCCTTATGGTCGGGGTCGAAGCAGTTGAAAGCCTGACAGCGCGGGGCAAACGAAACCTGTCGGCCATTCTGGCCGGGCAACGTGATGCATTGGGGTATGAAGATGACGACTGAACGTCCAGATCACGACCAGACCGAAGCACTGGCCCGCTTTTTCGAGGATGCGCGCGCCCATGCACCTGCCTTGCGCCCTGAACTGCGCCGGACGATCCAGCAACAAGCGGTCCTGTCTGCACTGCCAGCGCGCAACCCACCCAAAGCGACGGCGGCCCCGTGGTGGCCGCGATGGCGCGCGGCCTGGTCCCTTCCGGGGTTGGCGGCCGGGGCGCTTGGCGCGCTTGGCGCTTTCTGGATCGGGGTCAGCCTGCCGATGCCGGTTCTGGCGATAGACCTGCCGGTCTGGCTGGAAGCCCCGCTGACTTATGTGGATCTGATCTCGCTGCATCTGATCGGGCTTGATGATCCTCTCTTGCTGGAGTTCTGAACCATGAACGAGATCCCGAAGACCCGCCGCATTCCCTGGCTGAAGCTGGCGCTTGTGCTGTCGGTGTTCCTCAACTTTCTGGCGCTTGGCATGGTCTGGGGGGTCGCCTCGCGGACCGGGCCATCGGGATCGCTGCTGCGCGCCTCTGTCGCGGCCCTGCCCACCGAAGAGCGCCGCGCCCTGCGCCGCGAAAGCGGTGCGATCTGGCGCGAGGCGCGCAGTGAGCGCGGGCGTGAAGCCGCTGCCCCGCGCGCCCTGATTGCGGCGCTCGAAGCCGAGGAATTTGACGCCGATGCCTTTTCCGGAGCCCTGCGCGAGGCGCAGGAACGGCTTTTGCGGATCAGCGATCAGATGCATGACAGGCTGCTGTCCAGCGTCAGCGAGATGAGCCTTGACGAGCGCCGCGCCTATGCATCCACCCTGCAGGAACAGTTCGCAAAGCGGCGCTGGCAGCCGCGTCCAGATCCGGCCCAACGCTAAAGTGCTGCACGATCAGGTTGCTCAAGCGAAGCACTATAGCGCGGACTCAGGGGCGTAGCCCACCGCGCATCCGGGCTGCCCCCCGTCAGGCGACGGCGCTGTCGCACAGCGACACGCGGTTGCGCCCCGTCGCTTTGGCAACCCGCAAGGCCGAATCCGCCTTCTCGATGATCCGCCGGATCTGTTCAAGGGTGGTCAGGGTTGGATCTGTCGCCGCTGGTGGCTGCACCGTCATCCCGATCGAGGCCGTGACCGTGATCTGATACCCCCCCTCGGTCAGCCGGAAGGGGCGCTCTTCGATCTGCGCGCGTACGGCCTCTGCCATATACCGGGTCTGCGCGCCATCTGCGCCGGGCAGGATCAGGATGAACTCCTCGCCGCCATAGCGGGCCAGAACATCGCGCGTGCCGATGACCTCTTGCATCCGGGCACCGACTTCCGACAGGACCTCATCCCCGGCCAGATGACCGAAATTGTCATTGATCCGCTTGAAATTGTCGAGATCGATCATCAGCAGCCCGAAGCCTTGCGGCGGGTGTCCCGGCATCATCGTGACCAGATCCGACAATCGTGACATGGCAAATCGGCGGTTTGACAGGCCGGTCAGCGCATCGCGGGCCGCAAGATCAAGTTCAGCCCCAAGGGCGCGGCGATGGGCGTCCAGCCGGTGCTTGCGGCGGATCATCGCGGCGATCCGCAAGCGGATTTCTTCCGCATCCAGCTTCAGATCCAACACCTCTTCAGCGCCAAGGTCCAGACAGGCTGCGCCCGCCCTGTCATACCCCTCGGCCAGCAAGGCCGCGATCGGCAAGGCAGATGTGCCGGGGCGCGCACGCAGATCGGCCACGATATTCGGCCCGTGCCGCCCCAACACCTGCGGCGATAGCAAAAGGATATCGGGCATCGGGCTGCCCGCGCCCGATTTCAGAAGCTCGGCGACCGGCACCACGACATCGAATATCTGCCCCGACAGCGCGCCGGAAATCCCGGCCCGGATCTGGCGGGCCTCCTGCACTGTATCACAGACCAGCGCAACCGAGGGCCGCGTCTGAAACTGCGCCGCAGCCTCTGCCATGCCGTGGCGCATGGTGGGTGTGGCATGGCGCTGACAGTCGCGTTCGGCCGCGCTCAGACGCAAGAGCGCGCGGATCCGAGACAGAAGAAACGTCTCATCCATGGGCTTGGCCAACACCTCTGCCGCCCCTGCCGCCAGCGCCTGCAAGCGGATGGACGGCGACTGACTGGCGGCGATCAGGATGATCGGAACATGCTGCAGTCTGGGGAGCGTGCGCAACTGGCTGCACAGCGCGACCCCCGCAATGTCGGGCAGGTTGCAATCCAGAATCACAATGTCGGGGATACGTTCCGCCACGGCTGCCAGCGCCTCGGCCCCCGTGGCGGCAAGGCTTGTCTCGTAGCAGGCCGCTGACAGCTTCACCCGCAAGACCATCCGGCTCAGAAGCAGATTATCCACCACCAGTATCTGACCAGACATTGTGAGCCATCCTCAAAGTCATTAAGGTTCGGTAACCACGTTAGTCAAAACAGGTTAACAAACCCTTTCAACCTGCCGCGGGGGAGTGTG
>SKWJ01000078.1 GCA_007128995.1 Paracoccaceae bacterium | reverse complement strand
CCTTCATCGTCACGCTGGGCGCGATGCTCGGCATTCGCGGGCTGGTCTTTATCTATACGGGCGAGCAATCCTTCTATGCGATGAATTTCGCCTATTCGGATTTCAGTTCGCTGTCGGTTGGCCCGCTGCCGGTGCTGGCGCTGATCTTTCTGCTATGTGTGCTGGCGGTGCACTGGCTGTTGTCGCGCACAGTGCACGGGCGCAACACCTACGCTGTCGGCGGCAACCGCGAAGCAGCGGTCAATGCCGGTATTCGCGTCGGCCCGCATATGATGATCAATTTCATGATCATCGGCTTTCTGGCGGCCCTGTCCGGCGTGCTTCTGTCCACTCAGATGGGTGCGGCGACGCCCAATCTGGGGCGAGACTATGAATTGTGGGTGATCACGGCGGTCGTCCTGGGCGGGACCAAGCTGACAGGGGGCAAGGGCGACATCATCGGCACGCTGGGCGGGGTTCTGGCCATTGGCATCCTGCGCAACGGGATGAACCTGATGCAGGTGCCTGCTTTCTATGTCTATGTCATTCTTGGCAGCATCCTGATCGCTGTGCTGTTTCTTGACAAACGCTTCAACCGCACGGCTGACGGAGGACTGCGCCTATGAGTGATGCACACGAACCCGCCCTGCGGTTGCAGGGAATCGTCAAGACCTTCCCCGGCGTGCGCGCCCTTGACGGTGTGGATTTCGAAGTGATGCCGGGCGAAGTTCATGCGCTTCTGGGCGAGAACGGGGCAGGTAAGTCTACGCTGATGAAGGTGCTGGCAGGCATGTATCAGCCCGATGCAGGTGAAATCATCATCGCAGGCCGCCCGGTGCGCATGACCACGCCGATCGAGGCAAAGGCCCAAGGGGTGGTGTTGATCCATCAGGAACTCAGCCTTGTGCCCGAAATGTCGGCGGCAGAGAATATCTATCTGGGTGAACTGCCGTGCAGATCCTTCGGGCGGGTGGACTGGAAGATCCTTGAGGAACGCTCGAACGCCATTCTGAAGCGGTTGAAGTGCAATTTCCGCGCGGAAGTGACAGTTGCGCATCTGTCAATCGCCAATCAGCAGATGGTCGAGATTGCACGCGCCCTGACCGTCGATGCGCGCGTCGTGGTGTTTGATGAGCCGACCGCCTCGCTGACCGATGCCGAGAAAGTGGTGCTGTTCGATATCATCAACGACCTGAAGGCGCAGGGTGTGGGAATTGTCTATATCTCGCACCGGATGGACGAGATTTTCACCCTGTCCGACCGGATCACCGTGCTGCGCGACGGCGCGTATCGTGGGACGCTGACCACGTCAGACACAGATGAGGATGAAGTCACCCGCCTGATGATCGGGCGCAGTCTGGACCTGTCGCGCGACGAGGATGCGCCGCAATTCGGCAAGACGATGCTGGAGGTGCGCAATCTGACCTGTCCGGGTCTGTTTGAAGAGATCAGTTTCTCTGTCCGCACAGGCGAAGTTGTGGGTTTTTACGGGCTTGTCGGCGCTGGTCGAACTGAGATTGCCGAGGCGCTGTTCGGCCTGCGGATACCCTCAGAGGGCGAGGTATTTGTCGATGGTGCGCGTGTCGAGATCGCCTCGCCGCGCGACGCGATCGCGCTGGGAATTTCGCTTGTCCCTGAAAACCGCAAGGAACAGGGGCTGGTGTTGCAGATGAACTGTCGCGACAACATGACCTTGCCGCAAGTGCAGGGGCTTACCTCGGGACCGTTCATGTCGCAGCGGGCGGAACTGGCTATTTTCGACCACTATCGCGACCGGTTGGCGATCAAGACCCCAAGCTGGCGGCAACCTGCTGGCGTGCTTTCGGGCGGCAATCAGCAAAAGATCGTCATCGGCAAATGGTTGTCCATGCAACCGCGTGTCCTGATCGTGGATGAGCCGACGCGCGGGATCGATGTCGGCTCGAAGTCCGAGATCCACCAGTTGCTGCGCGAACTTGCCGCCCAGGGCTATGCTGTGATCGTGATCAGTTCGGAAATGCCCGAGGTGCTGCGCGTTTCTGACCGGATTGTGGCCATGTATCATGGCCGGATCATGCGCGAATTCAGCATTGAAAGCGTGACCGAGGATTCGCTGGTGCAGGCGATTTCCGGGATCAAAGCCGAAGAACCCGCCTGACAGTCACAGCCTTGCAGAGGCGGATTGCCGCGTTTGCGCGAAACCTTCGCCCCTTGTCAGGGCGGAACAGTTGGATTACCTCTGCAGCATAAACCGTTGGGGTGCCCCTTGAGGGGCTGAGAGGCGCAAGCCAACCCATCGAACCTGATCCGGATCATACCGGCGTAGGGAACGGTGACCAGATGCGATTATCGCATGTTTTCCGTCTTCTTGCGTTGGTGCTACTGCAAGGAGGCGATGAGTGGTTCCCATAGCTCTGACGATTGCCGGGTCTGATTCCGGTGGCGGCGCGGGTATTCAGGCAGATTTGAAAACCTTCTCGGCGCTTGGGGTGTATGGCGCCAGTGTCATCACGGCAGTGACGGCGCAGAATACCCGGACTGTCACCCGCATCGACCCTGCCAGCCCGGCGATGATAGCCGCCCAGATTGATGCGGTGTTTGAGGATCTGGATATCAGGGTGGTCAAGCTTGGAATGCTGGGCGGACCCGAGGCGATTGACACTGTGGCACAAGGCCTTGCGGGTCGGGCAGTGCCAGTGGTGCTTGACCCGGTCATGGTTGCGAAATCCGGTGACAGGCTGTTGCCTGCACAGGCGCTTGCGGCGCTGCGCAGCCAGCTTTTGCCGCGCGCCACCCTGCTGACCCCGAACCTGCCCGAAGCCGCAGATCTGCTGGGCTGCGACATGGCGCGCGATGAGGATGCGATGATCCGGCAGGCCCAAGACCTGCGCGCGATGGGGGCGCAGGCGGTGATGATGAAGGGCGGACATGCGGCCGGGGCGGAATGTGTTGATCTGCTGGTCACAAAAAGCGGCATCATCCGCCTTGTCGCGCCGCGCATCGCAACGCGGAACACGCATGGCACAGGTTGCACGCTCTCGGCTGCCATTGCTGCGGGGTTGGCGCAGGGCATGGCGCTGGACGGCGCGGTCACCCGCGCGCATCACTATCTGCAAGGCGCGATCGCTGCTGCCGATACGCTGCAGGTCGGAACCGGCCATGGACCAGTGCATCATTTCCACCGGGTCTGGGCGCATGGCTGATGTCACCATCATCGGTGCGGGGGTTGCTGGCCTGTGCGCTGCGCTGACATTGGCGCGCGCAGGCGTCACCCCGCATCTGATTGACCGCCATGGCGGGCCCGGGCTGCATGGCTGTTCATGGTGGGCCGGTGGCATGCTGGCCCCGTTCTGCGAAGGCGCAACTGCCGAGCCTGCGATCATTGACCACGGACAGCGTGCGGCAGGGTTCTGGGGCAGCGTCACGCAGGTTGCGCATCGCGGCTCGCTGGTTGTTGCGTTGCAGCGCGACCGGGCCGAGCTCGACCGTTTCGCAAGGCGCACCACCGGGCATTGCCGCCTGTCCGATCTCTCCCCGCTGGAACCAGAGCTGAGCGCCCATCGCGACGCGCTGTTCTTCCGTGATGAGGCCCATCTGGACCCGCGCCGCGCCTTGGCGGATCTGGTCGCTGCTCTGGACGCACAAGGCGTGAGCATTGACCGTACCGAGGGCCGCCCCGACATGTTCACTGGCCCGGTGATCGATGCGCGGGGCATGGCCGCAGGCCTGTCGGGCCTGCGCGCTGTGCGCGGTGAGATGGTGGTGTTGCGCGCGCCGGATATCCGCCTGTCGCGACCTGTGCGCCTGCTGCATCCGCGTCATCCACTCTATGTCGTGCCGCGCGCAGACGGGGTGTTCATGCTGGGTGCCACGCAACTGGAAAGCGCCGACCGGGGCCGCATTTCAGCCCGCGCGATGCTGGAACTTCTCAGCGCGGCCTATGCGCTGGACCCGCGCTTCGCCGAGGCCGAGATCCTGGAGTCAGGCGCCGATCTGCGCCCGGCCTATGCCAACAATGTCCCGCGCGTCACCATCCGGGGCCGCGTGCTGCATCTGAACGGATTGTTCCGCCACGGCTATCTGATGGCACCCGCGCTGGCCGCACAGGCCACTGACTTTCTGACCCACGGCATAAAGGGGGATCTCGTACATGAGGATTGAGGTGAATGGCTCCGAGCGCGAGGTGACGGGGCCGACGCTCCACGCCGCGCTGGCCGAACTTGGCTGGTCTGATGCACGCGTCGCCACGGCGCTGAATGGCGCTTTCGTTCCCAAGGGCGTTCGCAGGGAAACCCTGCTGAAAGAGGGGGACCGGCTGGAAGTGCTGGCCCCCATGCAGGGGGGGTAGCATGATGCGGGACTTCTATGGCGTCGCGCTTGACAGCCCGCTGATGCTGGGCACGGCGCAATATCCATCCCCAGCAATCCTTGAAGCTGCGATCCGGGGCGCGGGCGCATCGGTTGTGACAGTCTCGTTGCGCAGGGAAGGCGGGCAGGGGCAGGCCTTCTGGGAGATCATCAAAGGGCTTGGTGTCCCTATCCTCCCCAACACGGCTGGTTGCTATAGCGCAAAAGCCGCCATCACCACTGCACAGATGGCCCGTGAGGTGTTCGAGACGAACTGGATAAAGCTGGAAGTGATCGGCCATGCCGACACGCTGCAACCCGATCCTTTTGGACTTCTGGAAGCCACCGAGTCACTTGCGGCTGACGGGTTTGAGGTGTTTCCCTATACCACTGAGGATCAGGTTCTGGCCGCACGTCTGTTGCAGGCAGGTGCGAAAGTGCTGATGCCCTGGGGCGCGCCCATCGGCTCTGGTCTTGGGTTGAACAACCGTTACGGACTCAGAACCCTGCGCGCGGCCTTTCCGGATATTCCGATGGTGATTGATGCGGGTCTTGGCCTGCCCAGCCATGCCGCTGAAGCTATGGAGCTGGGGTTTGATGCCGTGTTGCTGAACACGGCAGTTGCACAGGCAGGCGATCCGGTGGCCATGGCGCGCGCCTTCGCGCTTGCAGTTCAGGCCGGCGCCCTCGCGCGCGCCGCTGACCCGATGGCCCCCCGCGACATGGCCCAGCCATCGACCCCTGTCATCGGAAAGGCATGGTTATGACATTGCCCCGGTTCTACCCGATTTTCGACTCGGTCGACTGGCTGGAACGCGCGCTGCCGCTGGGTGTCAGACTGGTGCAGCTTCGGATCAAGGAGCGCGACCCCGAGGCGTTGCGGCTGGATATCCGCGTCGCGCTGGAGATGGCGCGCGCACATGGTGCAATCCTTGTGATCAATGATCACTGGCAACTTGCGATCGAGGAAGGTGCAGACTGGCTGCATCTGGGGCAGGAGGATCTGGACAGCGCCGATCTTGCCGCGATCCGCCGCGCCGGGCTGCGTCTGGGCCTGTCCACTCATGATCATGCCGAGCTGGACCGTGCCTTGTCGCTGGACCCCGCCTATGTTGCGCTTGGCCCAGTCTATCCGACGATATTGAAGAAGATGAAATGGCACCAGCAAGGGCTTGAACGTGTATCGGAATGGAAGCGGCTGGTGGGCGATATTCCCCTTTGCGCGATCGGCGGAATGCGTGTCGAGCATGCGCAAGGCGCTTTTGAGGCCGGTGCGGATATCGTGTCTGTCGTGACGGATATCACTCTGAACCGCGACCCCGAGGCGCGGATATCCGAATGGCTGAGGGCCTGCGCATGAACCGATACGCACGCCAGAGCATCTTGCCCGAGATTGGTGCTGTCGGTCAGGCGCATCTGGCCAACGCGCATGTCCTTGTGGTGGGGGCGGGCGGGCTTGGTGTGCCGGTGCTGCAGTATCTGGCCGGGGCAGGCGTTGGGCGGATCACACTGGTTGATGGCGATCATGTCGCGGTGCACAACCTGCACCGCCAGCCGCTCTATCGTCAGGACCAGATCGGACAGCCCAAGGCGCAAGCCGCAGCCGATGCGCTGGCTGGGCTGAACCCGGAGGTGCGTGTTGACGCATGCCGCGAATGGCTGGACCCTGCCAATGCGCCTGCGCTGGTGGGGGCTGCCGATCTTGTCTGTGACTGTGCCGATACGTTCGCGGCCAGCCTGATCCTGTCAGATACCTGCCTTTCACTGGGCAAGCCCCTTGTCACGGCCTCTGCGCTGGCACTCTCTGGCTATGCCGCCGCGTGCTGTGCTGGTGCGCCCAGCTTGCGCGCGATCTTCCCCGATCTGCCTGCGCGCGCCGCGACATGCGCCAGCGCAGGCGTGATGGGGCCGGTTGTGGGGGCAATCGGTGCGCTGCAGGCACAGATGGCGCTGTCGGTGCTTTTGGGTCTGACACCCTCAGCCCTTGGCCAGCTTGTCAGCCTTGATACACGCAGCTGGCATATGGGGGGGTTCCGCTTTGGCACCGCGCCGGAACCCGATCGACCCCTGCCGTTCATCGCCCGCAGCCAGATCCGGGCAGATGATCTTCTGATTGATCTGCGCAGCGAGGCCGCGCCCTTTTGCGCGGCCGCCCGTCATATCCCCCCCGAGCGTATCACAAGGCTCGCCCCTCCGGCGGCGGCGCGGGTGGTGCTGGCCTGCGCCACTGGCCTGCGGGCACATAATGCAGGCCAGACGCTGCAATCCCAATGGCCGGGCAGGATCGCTCTGCTTGCCTTGACTGACTGAAAGGATCCGACATGAAACATCTTCTCACGACCTCCATCCTCGGCATTCTTGCGTTGCCTGTGCAGGCACAGGACCGGCTCAGCATCATGCTGGACTGGTTTGTGAACCCCAACCATGCGCCCATCGTGCTGGCACAGGAACTTGGGTATTTCGCTGAGGCCGGTCTGGAGGTGGACATTGCCACACCCTCGGATCCGAATGCGCCACCGCGCATGGCCGCTGCGGGCCGGGTCGATCTGGCAATCAGTTATCAGCCACAATTGCATCTCAGCCGCCATGACGATCTGCCACTGCGCCGCGTCGGAACCTTGATCGCGACGCCGCTGACCTGTCTTGCGGTGCTGGCAGACGGGCCGATACAGAGCTTCGCCGATCTGCACAGCAGCAAGGTGGGCTTTGCCGTTGCCGGAGTGCAGGAGGTGATGCTCGAGGCGATGCTGGCCCATCACGGCCTTGCGCCGGATGATGTCGAGCGCATCAATATCGGCTGGTCAATCTCGCCTGCGCTGATGTCGGCGCAGGTCGAGGGGGTGATCGGGGCCTTTCGCAATTTCGAGTTGAACCAGCTTCAGCTTGAAGGCACCGAAGGGCGCTGTTTCTACCCCGAAGCCGAGGGCGTACCCAGCTATGATGAACTGATCTATGTGGCCAATCCCGACACAATGAATGCCGATGCGATTGCCCGGTTTCTGGACGCCACGGCAAAGGCGACGAACTTCATCCTGAACCAGCCCGAGCACGCATGGAAGATATTTTCCAGCACGGCCTCAGAGTTGCAAAGCGAACTCAATGTCATGGCTTGGGCAGATACATGGCCACGGTTTGCCACCCGCCCGGCGGCGCTGGATGCAGGCCGCTATGCGCGCTTCGAGGCATTTCTGGCACAACAGGGGGTGACGCAGGGCGGACTGCCTGTCGATGCGCTGGCGCTGGATGTAACCGCGGTGACACCATGAACGCGCCGGACTATGGCCGGGCTTTTGCCCTGTGGCGCAGCAAGGCCCCGGATTGGGATGCCTACACGCATCATCCTTTTGTCGAAGGGCTGCGACGGGGGGATCTGCCGCGCGAGAAGTTCCTGCATTACCTGCGGCAGGATTACATCTTCCTGATCCATTTCGCGCGCGCCTGGGCGCTGGCCGCAGCGAAAGGCGAAACGCTGGTCGAGATTCAGGCCGCCGCAGCGACAGTGCAGGCGCTTGCACATGTGGAAATGCCGCTGCATGTGCAGATCTGCGCGCGCGCAGGGATCGATGCCGCCATGCTGGAAACAACAGAGGAAGCACCCGCGAACCTTGCCTATACCCGCTATGTGCTGGAAGCGGGCTATTCCGGGGACTTTCTGGACCTGATGGCGGCGCTGGCCCCCTGCGTACTGGGCTATGGTGAAATCGGTGCGCGGTTGGCAGGCAGTGGCGGGCCGTATTCGGACTGGATCGAGACATATGCCAGCGATGATTATCAGGCCCTGTGCCATGATGTCGGTGGGTTGATTGATGGCGCACTGGTGCACCGGCTTGGGCCGGACTGGGCGGGATTGCCGCGCGCGCGCAGGCTGGCCGCGCGTTTCAGCACGGCAACCCGTCTTGAACTGGGCTTCTGGCAGATGGGGCTTGAGGGGCCATGACGGGGCTTGCCCTGCATGGCACGCTCTGGATGGATACGGCGCGGCTGATCCGCGATCTGTCGCTGGACATGCCCGCCGGGCGCTGGTCCTGCCTGCTTGGCCCTTCGGGTATTGGCAAATCCACAATCGCGCGGCTGATCGCCGGGCTTCCCGGCCCGCAGCGATTGGAGGGGGGGCTTTACGCCAGTGATGGCCTGCCCTTGACCGGGCGTGTGGCGCTAATGGCGCAGGGCGGGCAGCTGCTACCTTG